>DASVST010000601.1:0-1769 GCA_036387965.1 Segetibacter sp.
ACCTGCGACTTAAAACGATCTGGAAAACATCGCCACGATGGCAGCTTTGTTTTCCTTTTTCTACAATATCTATATATTCTTTATCAGTAAGATTTGATGTTTCTTCTCCTGAAGGTTTAAAGGGATATACAGGAATGTCTTTGCTTTTAATTAATGAAGTAATTAAATCAACTTCGCTCTGGTGACCTTGCACTTTGTTCTCGCAGATAAACAACTCATCTTTAAAATGATTGATCGCGATAACATATTGATACATTCTATAGCGCATTAGCGATATCGCGTTCGGCTCATTTTTTCCGTTCTTTAGTTTTATGTCTTCAAAAAACTGAACTGCATCAAAAGTTGTATACCCGAACAATCCTTGTGCGACCGCAATTTCACTTTTGTTTTCTGGTTGAAACCTCGACAAGAAATTGTTAAGCTCTGATACTACTGCGTCTTTGCCAGAGAGGCTTTTTCTAATGACTGGCTCACAAGGATATTTAAATTCAAATTGATCGGTATTGCTTACTTCTATACCGGCAATTGGTTGAACACAGATAAATGAAAAACTGTTTTCACTTGCATGGAAGTCCGTGCTTTCCAATAAAATACTTCCGGGAAATCGATCTCTTAGACGCAGGTAAATTCCTACCGGTGTAAATACATCGGCAAGCATTTTCTTACAGGTAGTTTCAAATATTATTGGCTTCATCAATTCAAATTAAAAGCCCCGGCATTTTAGTACCGGGGCTTGTATGTTGTATAACAAATAGCATTGCACAGCTACCCCGGAAAGGAGATGCGGTGCCACCAAATGTTATAGATATTAATTGTTATCATTACTTGTACAAAGATGTGGTACAATTTTATTACAAACAAATAAAATTAAAAGAGCAAGTCAGATGAATATTCAACATGATGAACAAGAGCAGGCCGGAAAGTTTTTTATTGAGGAAGGATCGAAGACAGTTGCATGGATGACCTATACAGTCAAAAGCGGCAACATGGTTATTGAACACACGTTTGTAGATGAGTCGCTAAGAGGAAAAGATGTTGGCGCTCGCCTTGTTGGTGAAGGAGTTAAGATTGCGCGACAGAAAAATATGAAGATCGTACCTGTTTGTACTTACGCTAAAAAACTACTGGAAAGAAGCAAGGAGTATGATGATGTATTAGCTGATCACTAATGTATTGAAGACACTGTTATCCAGATGGCTGCATAATGGCATAAGGCAGCAGCAAGCACGCAGGAGTGCCATATTGCATGGTGAAATCTCCATTTCTTCCATACATAAAATATTACTCCGACAGAGTACAAAAACACGCCGACTAAAATTAAGGTGATGACCTGCTGAGGCATTAATCTAAAAAATTGATTACTTACAAATACAAACATCCACCCCATTACCAGGTAAAATATTACAGAAAGAAAGAGATAGCGTTTAACTAAAAACAACTCAAATAAAATGCCTGCCAATACTAACAGCCACATCAGCGAGAGTAGTATTATCCCTGTTCTGTCGAACAAGTAATAAATAACAAATGGTGTGTAGGTTCCCGCTATAAAGAAATAGATACTTATGCGATCTAGAAGCTTAAATAAATTTTTTCGTTTTGGTCTTGTAAACCAATGATAAAATGTAGAAAAAGTGAAAGTGAGAAAAAAGCATGTTCCATAAATGCTCACACTTATGGAATTCTCTACGCCAGAGTTGATTGAATTCGATATTAGTAGTGGAATACCAACAAGCGCAAATAAAACGCCTGAAGCATGTATAAAGCTGTTT
>DASVST010000602.1:0-5572 GCA_036387965.1 Segetibacter sp.
AAAACGAAAATATTATCAATGCTGAGGCTCCACTCCATTAAGTAAGCAGTTATGTATTTGGTAGCAACAACACTATCTTTCTGTATCCATAAATAAGCGAAAAAAGCAACTGATAATCCCACCCAAAATAAGGTTTGAACTAAAGCTTTCTTAATAGTGATCGCAGTATTCTTCTTACTCATTAACCCCAAATCAAATACCAGCGCAACGACTAACACTATCCCAAAAACGAGGTATATCACCTGGTTCTCACTCATATCAAAATTATTTTAAGCTGCAAAAATATGGCTTATGATGCAAACCATGTGGGGTAATAAATGTCGTTAAGCAGCATATTGCTTCTGTCGCCTTAATTGATAAATCCACCCAAATAAAAGAACCAGCAAAACAGGTACACCGATATTTATGAACTGCCAAAAGCCTTTCTGCGTAGCAAGCTTTTGTTTATCAAGCAATCTGAGCGTAATATCTTTTCCACGGGTTTCTAAAACGCCGCTATTGTTTACCATGTAATCAAGGCAATTAAGAAGAAACTCTCGGTTTGCGAAAGGATAATTTTCATATTGCTGCACACCCATTTGCAAAGGACCCTCACTTTGTGTAACAGCATTCGTTACTATGTCGGCATCGCTAACAACGATTTGCTTCCCTTCTTTCACCGCTGATGGGGCGAAAGGCTTATTTGAAAATGAACCGAGGCTATCCTTCAGTTGATCAGTTAACCTGTTTGCGTATAATGATGTAAACTTTCCTTCGAGCAATACAGCTACAGGAATATAACTTTTATTAAAAAATCGAAAGTCTTCTTCTGTTTTTACACTTTGTAAACTAACGAGCGCCGGAGAGCTTAATGTGCGGCTATTTGTATCACTCGATAACAAAACCGTTTTTTTGATACCAGTTGCTTTTACCGTATCTATGGAACCAGGAAAAATCGACAATACATCATCAAGATTTTTCGCAACGGGATGTGCAGACGGAGAGCTTAGCAACGGATAGTAAGGAAATGGCAAACGTTGAATTTGAGGTTGACCACCAGCTTGTCCAACAACCAAAGGTTGCTTCGCACATTTCAAATCCTGGAGTAGATCATTATTGATTCTTACACCATATTTAAAAAGCAGATCGTCAATATTTAAGTTTTTATCGAATGCAATAAAATCTGCCTGCGCTCTAAGCAAGCTGTCCATTTCAGCGTAAATTTTATCTACAAACCAAATTACCTTTCCACCCTGCATAACATATTGATCAATCTTCAGCTTCTCTATGTCAGAAAATGGAATAGATGGCTTAACTATAAGAAGCGCATTAATTGTATCTGGATCTAACGCTCCGGTTTTTAAATCAACAACACCAAAGCGATAATTGTTACGCATTACATCAAATAAATCTCTAACTGTAGGATTTAACGGCTCTCCATTTCCTGCAGCATATGCAACTATTGGCGTTTGTTTACGGGTAAGCTTATCAATGGCATCAGCAAATTTAAATTCGAGTAAAGCTTCACTATAGTTCAAGCTACTTTCTTCATCAAGACCACTTTTCCCACTCATTAAATCAACAGGTATTTGCCTGCCGTTGTATCTTACTATTGCTGCCGGAAAAATTAATCGTTCAGTTTTTTCTTCACCTTCTTTAGCAGTAACCTGGCTATTAAAAGGTCTTACTCCAATTTGTACAAGACTATCATAAACCTGGTAACGCAAACTATCAGGAAGCCCCTCACCAGGTCTTACAAATGAATAAACAATATTAGTTTTCCCATACTCCTTAAACTCACTCAACAGCTCTTCACTTGCTAAGCTTAACCTTCTGAAGCCCGCACTCAACTCTCCTGTCAAAAAAACTTCAACCTCAACTTTATCTTCAAGGTTATTTAAAATTCGTTTTGTAGAATTACTTAACGAATACCTTTTTTCTTTAGTAAGATCGAGCCTCAAATGAGAAAGTGAAACAAGATAAGTAACCCCTACAAAAAGCAATAACAACCAAAGCCACCAAAGTCTTCCTTTCAACATTTTTTCAATCAGCTTCATTCAAAAGTATTTTTTATGTAACCGGCATTATATCTATTTTCATCAGCCGTTGCGTCGCACACTTCAACTATATTTCTTTACTCAGCTACCTACGCATTAGGTTACGCTGCGTTACCAGTAAAAACAAAATTATCACTGCAGTAAAGTATAACACATCACGGGTGTCTATCACTCCACGGCTAATGCTTCTATAATGAAAATCGATACCAAGCATCTGAATATAATAATCTATACCTCCTGCAAAAACCGGAAGCTTACTCAATGCATCGAACCCGCTATAGAATAAAAAACAAACAAACGCAGCAGAAATAAAAGCAACCACTGTATTGTTTGTAAAACTGCTGGTACATATTCCTACGGCAGTGTACACGCCGCCTAAAAATAATAACCCTATATAACTGCCAATTGTACCACCCACATCAATACCACCTTTAGCACTTAATTGTTGTATGCTTATTGCATAAACAATTGTGGGTAGCAAAGCAACAGCAACTACCAAAAGACAACCAAAATATTTACCCCAAACAATTGCTGACGACTTTACCGGCAACGTTTTTAATATTTCAAAAGTGCCGGTTTTATACTCATCAGCTATGCTGCGCATTGTAATCGTAGGAACAAGAAAAAGCATGATCCAAGGAGCGATGCTGAAGAAATTATCAAGCGTTGCATAGCCGAACTCGAGAATGCTGGAGTTTGGAAAAATAAAAAGAAATAAACCCATCAACAACAGGAACAGGATGATAGCAATATAGCCGGTGAGACTGCTAAAAAATTGCCGCCATTCCTTAGCGCAAATTATCCACATACCTCAAAACTAAAGGGATTTACAAGAAAAGTATTCAACAATCTTTTATTAGGATAAAATTATATGTAATTTGAACACTATCTAAAACTCCCCAAAATAATTAACTTATGAAGAAGATTTTACTCTTTTCAGCTTTACTATTTTCACTGCCCGGAATTGCCCAAACATCTACTTACCCAGGTAATGGTAGAAGTTCATTTGGTGGTCCGATAGGAACCGGCTCAGTTTCTATTACAGACAATGGCAGTTCACTTACTTTTAAACTAACAAAAGGAACCAACAACCTTAATGATGTTGTTGTTTTTTATGTAGATTTTACATCCGGAGGCATATCCAGTACTGCGGCTTTAAGAGGCGTAGCTAATCAATATGAAAGAGCTGTTTCAACTAAAAGAGGAAACGGTACAGATTCTTCGTTACTCAACTTTCCTTCAACATTTACTCCCGACGCTGCTATAGCTTTCGATCAGAATGGTGGTAAAACATTTTTCTTTCCACCTGCAGGCTTTTCACCAACTAACATGATGGAAGGAAATCCTCCGCAGGTTACTCCTACAGGAACAGCTTCTTCTCCAACATATTCTCAGACAGTTAATAAATCGGATCTAAATCAAGGCACAGGACCAATATCGTTTAAGTTTATAGGTACTTATATAAGTGAATCTGCCTACCGCTCTGATGAAGCATTCGGCGATCCAATTAACGGTTACAGAACTTTATCACCCACTGCTGATGTTGGATGGAGACCAGTTACTATTAGTTCCTTCTTTACTTATTCGTCAACTACAATGCCGGTTAAGGTCGTAGACTTTAAAGCAGTAAAAGAAAAGGAATATGTTCAACTTAAGTGGACAGTAGCCGATGAAACAAACATTGGCGAGTACCAGGTTCAGCGTTCAACCAACGGAGTTCATTTTACAACTGTTGGCACTTTAAAGGCGAGAAATTCATCTTCAGCTTTAGTGTATTCTTACCCTGATAATTCAGCAGCTAAAGGCGTAAACTACTACCGCCTTGCTATTGTAGAAAATGCGAACACTAGTTATACTAAAGTAGTTTCCATCAAGAATGCAACAGATAAGAACAGCTTTACAGTTGCTACTCAGGGCCAGAATCTAAGTATAAGATTAAGCGGTATTGAAGCAGGTCCTTACAAGCTTTCAGTTATGAATACCAGCGGACAATTATTACAGTCTATATCGTTCCAACACGACGGTTCTGATTTGTCTAAGCAAATAGACATGAGAGGCAGCATTTCTAAAGGTGTATATAGAGTAACATTACAAAGCGAAAATGCTCAGTTTATTAAAAGTATATTGGTGCAATAATCAAACACACGTTTTCAATTAAAAAACCCGCAATTGCGGGTTTTTTAATTTGTTCAAAAGAAAAGCAGGCATCATGCCTGCATACTGAACTATAATATTTTAATCTACTTATTATACCGCAAAACTCTCGCCGCAACCACAACTGCGGCTTGCATTCGGGTTACTAAAATAGAAGCCTTTGCCATTCAATCCATCTGAAAAATCTAGTGTTGTATTAACGAGGTAAAGAAAGCTTTTGAGATCTGTTACCACTTTAATTCCATTATCCTCAAATTCCTGGTCCATTGGCTTTTTCTCGTTGTCAAAATCTAACTTATAGCTTAGTCCTGAACAACCGCCACCAACTACAGAAACTCTTAAAAAGAAATCTTCTCCTTCAACCTTAGCATCTTTCATAAGGTTCTCAACCTTCACTTTTGCTTTATCACTTACGTAAATCATAGTACTGATTTGCAGATTTTTAAATGTGCAGATGTGCAAATTAAATCTGCACATTTTCACATCTGCACATTACATATTTAGTGTACCACGCTTTCTTCAAACTTAATTGTCTCAAGACCATTCTTGCTACGGTAATCATTAATTGCTGCTTTGATTGCATCTTCAGCTAAAACTGAGCAATGTATTTTTACCGGGGGAAGATTGAGCTCTTCTACGATATCCATATTATCTATTTGCAAAGCCTGGTCAACTGTTTTGCCTTTTAACCACTCTGTTGCTAAAGAAGAAGAAGCAATTGCAGATCCACAACCAAATGTTTTGAATTTAGCATCTTTTATGAGACCGGTATCATCAACTTCTATTTGTAAACGCATTACATCACCACACTCCGGTGCTCCTACAAGCCCGGTACCTACGTTTTTACTTGCTTTATCAAGTGTACCAACGTTTTTTGGATTCTGGTAGTGATCGATTACTTTTTCTGAGTATGCCATAGTTTTTATTTTAATTTGCCCCAACCCTAAAGGGAGTTGGGAATTTATAATGAAATTTTTTTGCCTTTATTCCCCTGTAGGGGTTAGGGGCTTAGTGATGTGCCCACTCAATAGAGTTAAGGTCAATACCCTCTTTGTACATCTCCCAAAGCGGGCTCATTTCACGAAGTTTTAATACTGTATTTCTAACCTGCTCAATTGTGTAATCTATCTGCTCTTCAGTAGTGAAGCGGCCTAAACCAAAACGGAGAGAGCTGTGTGCCAGATCATCACCTAAACCTAATGCTTTTAATACATAACTCGGTTCAAGAGAAGCAGAGGTACAAGCTGACCCCGAGCTTAAAGCAATATTCTTATTGAAACCCATCAACAAACCTTCACCTTCAACGTGTTTGAAAGAGATGTTTGTTACATGAGGAAGACGATGTTCACGATTTCCGTTTACATATGCTTCTTCAACTTTCA
>DASVST010000603.1:0-3767 GCA_036387965.1 Segetibacter sp.
TGCCTGGTGGAATTACGTAAGTTGGCTCACCTAAAGCAGGTTCCGGTGATCATCTATTCAACTTCTTCTTTAAAAAAGGATATAGACGAAACTGCACAACTTGGTGCCGATATGTTCTTAACCAAACCGAGCAAGTTTGATGACCTTTGTAAGGCTTTAAACAATGTTATTTCTTTAGATTGGTCTAGAAAGACTGCTTAATAACTAGCCCTTTCTTTCTGCTTAACAGGCGGTTTTCCTCTTGCATGCGTTTTTGAATTTCAATAACATCCGACTCATTTCAATGGCATAGTTTTTTACCTGTTTGTTGGTTAAAAAGGAATATGTCTTCGCCTGGAAATACTTCATCTGCCTATGCTCACAATATCGATCCGGTAAATGCTGATAAGCGGATGGAGTTGTTAGAAATGTCGCAAGCTGTAAACAGGTTAGGAAGCTGGGAATGGGATCTTAAAAAAAACAAGCTTTTTTGGACAGACGAAATGTTTACGATCAGGGCTACCCCTGTTAGTTTAAACAATGAAGTAAGCTTCGAGGACAATTACAACTTTATCCACCCTGATGATAGGGCATTGTTTATGGAAAAGCTTGAGTTATTAAAGCAAAGAAGTGATGTAGAATTTACGTACAGGATAATTACCAATGAAGGGGAAACACGTACAGTAATGGCTTGGGCAACCATGCTGCGTGATGAAAATGGAGAACCTGCTTGTATGCGCGGTACATCTCTCGACATTACAAAGCAAAGAGAGATGGAAAACCAGCTTTTAGAATTAAACCAGGCTTTGCTTGAAAAGAATGAAGAACTTCAAAGGTCAAATAAAGAATTGGTTTCCTTCTCATATGTGGCAAGCCACGATTTGCAGGCACCGCTTCGCCAGATAAGAACTTTCACAAGCCGGTTATTGGAGATTGAAGCTGATAATATATCTGAACCCGGCAGGGATTATTTAAACAGGATAGAAAGTGCTGCCCGTAGAATGCAAAATCTTATAGATGATCTGCTTAGCTGGTCTAAAACAGATACAAGTGAAAAAACTTTTCAACAATGCGATCTAAATGAGATACTTGAAGAGGTGAAAAATACGCTGCGAAGTTTTATAGAAGAACAAGGCGCAACTATTGAAGCTACTAATCTTCCAACGGCCAAAGTTATTCCATTCCAATTTAAGCAGATGTTGGAAAATCTCTTGATCAACTCCATAAAGTACAGCAAACCCGGTGTTGCCCCTCACATCACAATAAAATGCGAGCAGGTTAAGAGCAGTGAAATAGACGCTAAAGATGTACAGGCTGATAAAAGCTATTATAAGTTTTCTATTTCTGATAACGGTATTGGATTTGACCCGCAGTATGCAGAGAGAATCTTTGAGCTTTTCCAGAGATTGCATGACAAACATGAATATCCCGGAACCGGTTTGGGCCTTGCGATCTGCAAAAAAGTAATAGAAAATCACAAAGGATTTATAACAGCATCAGCTTCTCCCGGAAGTGGTGCTACGTTCACAGTTTTTTTGCCAAATTCTTAAAGATATTAATGCAGAATCGCTCGTAAAGTATTAGATATCAGATGTTCTACAAATGGGAATTTTTTATTATTGGGAGAAGTTAAAGTATACCTAATAAGGCTTGCTTAAGTTGTATAATATGCTGCCCCGGACTATATTGCACCCGGTTTAGAGAGTATGTGAAGTAATAGGTTCCAATCCAAACCCATTACTCCGCTGCAAAACAAAGACACACTTTTTCCAAAGTTTTTCCGTTTTACAAACAATTAAAACACTATTAAATGATTAAATCATTAGTGAAGAAATCTTATGTTTTAACTTTTACTCTCTCAGTTTTTATTATCCATTCTCTATTCGTTTTTGCAAAAGTTACTCCAACAACATCCAAATCAATTTCTGATTCTCTTACTATTGAAAGTACTAACGCAGTTGTAAGTGGTGTAAAACCCTCTTCAGCAAGCGCAGTTAGCGTTTATGAAAAACTTGATCTAAGAAAGCTTGGACTTTCTAAGCAGGCATTTGACCACGCTATGACGGGTTATAAAATGTTGGTGTCTTCAGGTAAAGTAAAAAACGACAAAATTTTATCTATCGTTGATTTTAGCCAGCCTTCCAGCAAAAAAAGACTTTTTGTTATCGATCTTAAGAATTCAAAAATATTATACAATACCTACGTTTCTCATGGCAGAAATTCTGGCAGAGAAGTAGCTGCTAATTTTTCTAATCAACCGGAAAGTTTTATGAGCAGCCCCGGCTTTTATACCACAATGGGTACGTATACAGGAAAACATGGTTACTCTTTACGTTTAAATGGAGAAGAAAAGGGGATTAACGATAATGCATTAAGCCGTGCAATTGTTATGCATAGCGCTGCGTATGTTGATGAAAGCCTTATTCGTTCACAAGGATATATTGGTCGCAGTCTTGGTTGCCCTGCAGTTCCTGAAAAATTACACAAAGGCATTATAGATAATATTAAAAATGGCACATGCCTTTTTATTTACAGCCCTTCCAAAAGTTACGTATCAAATTCAAGAATAATAAAGCAAACAGTTTAATAGGTTCCTATACTAAAGAAAATGCCCCGAATAATTCCGGGGCATTTTAATTTTACAGAATTTATTTACATAGCATTTGTAAACATCTTTCTTGCTAACTGGGCATCGTGCTTATAAATATCATCCCTGAAGTTTAGCAAACCACTTTCATCTACCCATGCAGTATAATAGGTGATGATAACGGGCACTGACTTCTTTAGCTTCACGAATCTTTCTTTACCACTATTCATTGCATCGTACATCTTGTCTGGTGTCCACTCAGGCATATCACGTAGTAAATACTGAGCTAGCTTATCTGGTTCACTCAACCTTATACAACCATGGCTAAATGCTCTTTTATCTTTACTAAAAAGGCTTTTGGAAGGTGTGTCATGAAAGTAAATATTGAAACTGTTAGGGAACAAAAACTTTACTTTACCTAGTGAGTTTTTCTCGCCTGGTAATTGCCTGATGACGGGTAAGCCACCTTCTTCACCTGTTATTTCCATATTCTGGCTTGCAAGATAATTGGGGTTGCGTTCCATTGCAGGCAGTATTTCTTCTTTTACTATTGTTGGCGTAACATTCCAGTAAGGACTGAATACAACCTGGTTTAGATCACCTTTAAAGCTCATTGTATTGTGACCTTCTTTACCAACCACCACGTTCATTTCAAATGCTTTCTTCGCACCTTCGAATACATGTAACTCAAATTCTGGAATATTTACCATGATAAGATTTCCCTGTGGATTTGGCATCCACCGCATTCTATCCATGTTAATGAGAATTTGTTGTATTCGTTTTACCACAGGAACATTCAACTCCTTTATAACAGTTTCACCAATAATCCCATCAGGTGTTAAGCCAAGGCTAGTCTGAAAGGTTTTTACAGCATTTTCTAAAGGATCATTAAATACATCTGTTGAATCAGCGGCCATCTCGCCTGTTGCCTGCAATCGCTTTTTTATGCTCAAAACCACAGGACTTGCAGCTCCTTTTTTAAGCTTCGTCTTGCTTGCCGTAATTGGTTGCCATCCACCTCTTTTTGCTACGTCATAATATTTTTGAAGCTGACCTTTCAAAGCTTTATAAGCAGTATTTGCATCTTCATAGTATTTGCCATCCTTATGTTTTTTATTAAGTAAAGAATCAGCAAGCTTCAAAGGATCTTCTTTTAAGCGTGGAATAAAACGCTCAAGCTCTTTCCTTTTAACCACACCGT
>DASVST010000604.1:0-9369 GCA_036387965.1 Segetibacter sp.
ACTCTTTTTGGCTGCCAGCTTAACTAGTCAGGCACAGGCCGTAAGTGCAGATCCTGCTGTGGGTGCACCCAGTTTAAGAGATATGCAGGGTGCTGACGCCAGCGCCAATACGGTGAGTAATCAACCGGTAATGTTAACTGTACCAATTCGCAACCTGAATTTTAATAATTCTATTCCTAATGGTAGCGTACGTGTTACCATTGGTTTAGGTAGCAGACTTCAAATAGACCCTGGTTTTAACGTTGCAACAGCACGTTTAAGCCAATATTTTTCCTGGACATCTTCTTTTACAGGTGGTCAGATTGTAATCGTTGGAAATCAAATACAGGCAATACCTCCGTTCTTTTTAGATAGTACGCAGTTTCGTGTTAGTGGTAATGCAATAGGTACATCTACGATCACTGCAAACATAGCTCCTGTTTCTAATGCTGTAGATGATCAGGATCCTCAGAACAACAATAGTTCTTTACAGTACACAGTTTACGCTCTTAATATTATGCCTTCTAAACTTACAAATTTTACTGTAGTTAGATCAGGATGTAATATTGATGTTGACTTTACTATAGCAGAGCAAACTAATGTAAACAGGTATGTGGTTGAGGTTAGTAAGAATGGTGCTGACTTTGAAACGCTTGGAAATGTTTCTGCAAGAGCAACTAATGCTCGCTATAATAGCAGGTATGCAATCACAGATGCTATCAAAGCCGCTTCTATATATGTAAGACTTAAAACCGTTGATAATGACGGTAAGTTTGAATATAGTGCAGTTAGAAGAATTGCCGGAACATGTGAAGCAAGAAAATCTCTTGTGTTAAGTGTGTATCCTAACCCAGTTAACGTGGGAAGAACAATTACTATTACTTCAAAAGAAGACAATTTCGACGGAAAGTATAATGTTTCATTAATTGATGCAAACGGTCGTACTCTTCAGGTTAGAGAAATGCAATTGAATAGTGTAGCAAACTTCAAATTTGATTTGGGAGCTATCTCCTCAGGTCAGTATTTGATAAGAGTTGCTACAACTGACGAAACAGAATCTGCTGTTGTTCGTTTTCAAAAGCACTAATCTTAAAGATTAATTTTAATGGAGGGCTCTCAATCGAAAGATTGGGAGCTTTTCGCTTTATGGCACTTTACCGCCGGTGTATTCTGTCACTTCAATTAGAGTTCATACTTGCAGGCTTCTGTTGCCGCTCCAGAATTCAGTAGCTGATATGTGAAAATTATTTCTCGAATTAGCTTTTTTTTTGCTGAAATTATTGGTGGTTATATTGTAGACCCTTACCTTTGCGCTCCCAATTAGAAAAATTGGGTTTCGATTATGTCTCAACGTATCAGAATCAAATTACAATCTTACGATCACAACCTGGTAGACAAGTCTGCAGAAAAGATCGTAAAAACTGTTCGTAGCACAGGTGCTGTAGTTACAGGTCCAATTCCTTTACCTACACAAAAGAAAATCTTTACTGTATTACGTTCACCACACGTAAATAAGAAGGCTCGTGAGCAGTTTCAACTGTGCACACACAAAAGATTATTAGACATCTACACTTCTTCTTCAAGAACTGTAGATGCGCTTAGTAAGCTTGACCTTCCATCTGGAGTTGAGGTAGAAATCAAGGCGTAAGTCTTTCCCGCGAGGGTAAATTAGTTCTTAAATATCATCTCTCAATCTTTGATAATAAAAGAGAAAAGAGCGCTGAAATAAAACATACCAGCATCTAAAGATGCTGAATAACATATGAACAAGCCCTTCGAGGTTTGTTTACTATCGGTACTTCCCCTCCCGCAAGTGGGATACAAAGGAAAAGGTCGATGGCAAACAGTGGATCGATTCCGACTTATGTCGGAAGTCCATATAACATCGGGGCACAAACAATAAACAATGCAAGGCATTATTGGAAAAAAGATTGGGATGACCAGTATCTTCGGCACCGATGGAAAGCAGACAGCTGTTACTATCATTGAAGCTGGTCCCTGCGTAGTAACCCAGGTTAAAACTCAAGAAGCTGACGGTTACAGTGCCATTCAGGTTTCATATGGCGACAAAAAAGAGAAGAACTCCACTAAGTCAGAGATTAATCACTTCGCGAAAGCAAATACTACAGCAAAGCGTGTAGTAAAAGAATTCAGAAATTATTCATTAGAGAAAGCATTAGGCGATGCTATTACTGTAGACATTTTCACCGAAGGTGATAACGTTGAGGTTGTAGGTACAACTAAGGGTAAAGGTTTCCAGGGTGTTGTAAAACGTCATGGCTTTTCCGGAGTTGGTGAAGCTTCCCATGGTCAACACGACCGTCAAAGAGCACCGGGTTCTATCGGTGGTTCATCTTACCCTTCACGTGTATTTAAAGGGATGCGTATGGCTGGTCGTATGGGTCAGGACAGAGTGAAGGTGAAAGGATTGAAAATCGTGAAAATTTTCCCTGAACAAAATTATTTATTAATAACAGGTTCTGTTCCCGGACACAACGGTTCCATCGTTTTAATACAAAAGTAATATGCAAGTAGACGTTTTAAATATACAAGGTCAGACTACCGGCAGATCAATTGAATTACCTGAAGAGATATTTGGTGCAGAACCAAATGAGCATGTGGTATACCTTGCTGTTAAGCAATATTTAGCTTCTCAGCGCCAGGGCACTCACAAAGTAAAGACTCGTGCTGAAGTACAAGGTGCAAGCCGCAAACTCGTTAAGCAAAAAGGAACTGGTGGAGCTCGTAAGGGTAATATTCGTAACCCTCTATACAAGGGTGGTGGTACCATCTTCGGACCAAAACCTCACCGTTATGATATCAAGTTGAACCGTAAGGTAAAAGACTTAGCTAAGATTAGTGCGCTATCAGCTAAAGCAAAAGACAATGCAATTTTCATAGTTGAAGATATCGTTCTTGATACTCCTAAAACTAAGCAGTTCTTAGGTGTAATGAGTGCTTTAAATGTAGCTAATAAGAAGACAATATTTGTTGTTCCTGAATATAATGAAACATTATACCTGAGCAGCAGAAATATACCAAACGCTGATACTGTTTTATTAAGTGATGTAAACACTTATGAAATTGTAAATGCTGATGTACTTGTGATGACTGAAAGTGCAGCAAACATATTTAACGAGGAAGAAGCTGCAGAAGTAGCTTAATAAACAATAAGAACATGAAACTTACAGAAGTTTTAGTAAAGCCGTTACTTACTGAAAAAGCAAATGCTCAACAAGATAAATTGAGGAGATATGCTTTTAAAGTAGCACGTAAAGCAAACAAGCTTGAAATTAAAAAAGCTATTCAGGAGTTTTATGGCGTAACAGTTACAGAAGTAAATACTGCTGTAATACCTGGAAAGAATAAAACTCGTTACACGAAAGCCGGATTTGTAAAAGGTCAAAAGCCTGCATACAAAAAAGCATTTGTAACAGTAGCTGAAGGCGAAACAATTGATTTGTACGGAAGCATCTAATTATAATTAATAATAGTACGCGACGCTGATAAGTTCGCATTAGTAAAAAGATGGCACTAAGAAAATATAAACCGACGACTGCAGGTACCAGATGGAGAATTGGTAACGCCTACGCAGAAATCACTACTGACACGCCTGAAAAGACGTTGTTGGAAAAGAAGAATCGTACTGGTGGTAGAAACTTCCAGGGTAGAAGAGCGATGAGATACATCGGTGGAGGTCATAAAAAGGCTTACCGTATTATCGACTTCAAAAGAAATAAAATCGACATCCCTGCAACTGTTGCAAGCATCGAGTATGATCCAAATCGTACCGCATTTATTGCTTTGCTACATTATGCTGATGGAGAAAAAAGATACATACTTGCTCCGCAAGGATTACAGGTTGGTGCTACTGTAGTAAGTGGTGATGCAGTTGCTCCTGAGTTAGGACACTCATTACAAATGAAGAACATGCCTTTGGGTACTGTAATTCATAACATTGAAATGCAGCCTGGGCAAGGTGGTAAATTGGTAAGAAGTGCCGGAACAAGTGCACAGTTAAGCAATAAGGAAGAGAAGTACGCAGTGTTAAAAATGCCAAGTGGTGAGTTAAGAAAAGTGTTGATCAATTGTTATGCTACTGTAGGTGTTGTAAGTAACAGCGATCACAGTTTGCAGAGCATGGGTAAGGCTGGTAGAAATGTATGGAAAGGTATTCGTCCACGTGTACGTGGTGTTGCGATGAACCCGGTAGATCACCCGATGGGTGGTGGTGAAGGTAGAGCAAGTGGTGGACAGCCTCGTAGCAGAAACGGTCAGTACTCCAGAGGATTGAAAACAAGAACAAGAGGAAAAGGTAGCGATAAACTGATTATCGTAAGAAGTAACGGTAAGAAGTTAGCTAAATAGATTTTTAAATAATAATTATCATCAACTGATATGGGTCGTTCAATTAAAAAAGGTCCTTACGTAGCAGCAAAGTTAGAAGGCAAAGTTTTGTCTATCAACGATGGTACAGCTAAGAAATCTGTTATTAAAACATGGTCTCGCCGCTCTACAATCACTCCTGATTTTGTAGGTCATACGTTTGCGGTTCACAACGGAAACAAGTTCATTCCTGTTTATGTTACTGAATTTATGGTAGGTCATAAACTTGGTGAATTTGCACCAACGCGCAACTTTAAAGGACATTCTAATAAGAAGCAATAACTGTTTTGTAAGCTTAGCTTATTAAACGCAACATAATAAAATGGAAGCAGTAGCAAAATTGAGAAATTACCCAACGTCGCCTCGCAAAATGCGTTTGCTGGCGGATCTTATTCGTGGAATGGCTGTTGAAAATGCCATTGCAACTTTGGAACATCATCCAAAGCATCCTGCAACTCCATTGGGTAAATTATTGAAGAGTGCAATCAACAACTGGGAGCAGAAGAATGAAGGAACAAGTGCAGCTGATGCAAACCTGGTTGTAAAAACAATATTTGTTGATGGAGCAAGAACTTTACGTCGTATGCGTCCGGCACCTCAGGGTCGTGGATACAGAATACGTAAGCGTAGCAACCACATCACAATCATTGTAGATACAAAAACAAACGAAGTTTCTAAGAACGTATATGGCTCCAAAGTTCCAAGAGAACCTAAGGCTGCTGTATCTAACGATAGTGCTTCTAAAAATAATCATTCGTAAAAACTAAATATGGGTCAGAAAACAAATCCTATTGGTGCAAGACTTGGTATCATCCGCGGATGGGAAAGTAACTGGTACGGTAATCACAAAGATTACGCGAAGAAGTTGATCGAAGATCACAAGATCAGAACGTACCTTTTTGCCCGTATCAACAAGGGTGGTATAGCTAAGATCGTAATTGAGCGTACCCTTGGGAAACTGATTATCACAATTCATACGTCTAAGCCTGGTATCATCATCGGTAAAGGTGGTGGTGAGGTTGATAGAATAAAAGAAGAGCTTAAAAAGCTTACTCTAAAGGATGATGTTCAAATCAACATCCTTGAGATACGCCGTCCTGAGTTGGATGCAAACATTGTAGCAGATACAATTGCACGTCAGATCGAGAATCGTATCAACTTCAAAAGAGCAATCAAAATGTCAATTGCTTCTGCTCTTCGTATGGGTGCTGAAGGAATTAAAGTGAAAGCGAGTGGTCGTTTAGGTGGAGCTGAGATTGCACGTAGCGAAGAGATCAAACAAGGTCGTACTCCATTGCATACTTTCCGTATGGATATTGATTATGCAAACGTGTTCGCTCAAACAGTATATGGCAAAATAGGTATCAAAGTTTGGATATGTAAAGGTGAAGTCTTGGGTAAGAGAGAGTTGAATCCAAACTTCATAGGTGGTAAAGATGCGGGTGGACCTGCAGGCGGAGAAAGAAGAGACAACCGTGGTGATGACAGAGGTGGTTTCCGTGGAGGAGACAGAAGAGATGGTGGTAACCGTGGTGGCGGTGGACAGGGTGGTGATAGAAGACCTGGTGGCGGTGGAGGAGGAAGAAGATAATCTTCAACCTTAATTTAAAGATTAATTAAAAACTTAGGTGGATAGAAAACTTGAAACCTGGAAATTGAAATTATAAAAGATGTTACAGCCGAAAAGATCGAAGCATAGAAAAATGCAGAAAGGACGCATGAAGGGCGACACTAAACGTGGTGCTACTTTATCCTTTGGCTCATTTGGATTGAAGGCATTAGATTCTGTATGGTTAACAAATCGTCAGATCGAATCTGCCCGTCAGGCAATGACTCGTCATATGAAACGTGAGGGTAATGTTTGGATAAGAATATTTCCTGACAAGGTTATTACTCACAAGCCTGCAGAAGTAAGGATGGGTAAAGGTAAGGGTAACCCTGAATATTGGGCTGCTGTGGTACAACCAGGTCGCATCTTATTCGAAGCTGATGGTGTATCTGAGCAGGTAGCTAAAGAAGCTTTCGCACTTGCTGCACAAAAGCTTCCTATCCAAACAAAGTTTGTAATACGTAGAGAACTACAAGCATAAATACTAATTAGCAAATTTGCAAACGCAGATTAGCAGATTAAAAAGAAAACAATGCCTAATAAGAAAGTTGAATTTAATAAGAGTATCAAAGATCTAAATGAAGGAGATCTTCAGGCTCGTATTCAGGAAGATGAAATGCGTTTAAAGAAACTTGAGTTCGCTCATGCAATTTCTCCTCTTGAAAACCCACAGAGTGTTCGTTCTTTAAGAAGAGACGTTGCCCGTTTAAAAACAGCATTACAGAAAAAGAAGTTAGGTATCTAACTTAAATAAATAGTACCATGTTAGAAAGAAATTTGCGTAAAATAAGAATCGGGGTTGTTAGCAGCAATAAAATGGATAAGACCATTGTAGTAGCTGTAGAAAGAAAAGTAAAGCATCCGCTTTATGGAAAGTTCGTAAAAAAGACAACCAAGTTCCATGCACATGATGAGAAGAACGAGTGCAGCATAGGCGATCAGGTTAGGATCATGGAGACTCGTCCGTTAAGCAAAACAAAGCGTTGGAGATTGGTTGAGGTTGTAGAGAAAGTGAAGTAAGATTTCCGGTTTACCGGTAGATATTCAACCCTAATAATATAACTAATAAATGCTGACGGCGAATAGCTGAAAGCTCAAAGTAAATAAAATGATTCAGCAAGAAAGTAGATTGAACGTAGCTGACAACAGCGGAGCAAAAGAAGTTTTATGTATCCGCGTATTAGGAAACTCCGGGCAGGACTACGCAAGAATCGGTGATAAAATCGTTGTAACAGTTAAGGATGCAATGCCTGCAGCTGGTGTGAAAAAAGGAACAGTTTCTAAAGCGGTTATTGTTCGTACTAAAAACAAATTACGTCGTAAAGATGGTTCTTACATACGCTTCGATGATAATGCTGTTGTGTTGTTAAATGCATCAGACGAACCAAGAGGTACTCGTATTTTTGGACCAGTAGCAAGAGAGTTGAGAGACAAGGGTTACATGAAGATTATTTCATTGGCACCAGAGGTTTTATAGGAGTCAATAGATAAAGAAAAACAAAGCACAAATAGAGCGAAAGCTTGAAAAATATAAAAAATGAGTAACAGATTCAAACCCAAATTCAACATCAAGAAAGGCGACCAGGTTGTGGTTATTGCCGGTGATGACAAAGACTTAAAAAAGCCACGTACGGTTTTAGAAGTTATTCTTGAGAAAGGTCGTGTTGTAGTTGAAGGGGCAAACATCATTACCAAACACACCAAGCCAAGTGCTCAAAACACTAAAGGCGGTATGGTAAAAAAAGAAGCGTCTATAAACATTAGTAACGTAATGTTATGGGATGCTAAAGCAGGTGCAGGAAGTAAAGTAAAGCGCACCCGTGAAGAAGGAAAATTAGTTAGAACATTTAAAAAATCAGGGGAGGCAATTAAATAATGGCTACTACTACTTATACTCCGAGATTAGCAGACAAGTACAAGAAAGAAGTTGTACCTGCTTTAATGAAAAAGTTCAGTTATAAATCAATAATGCAGGCTCCTCGTTTAGAGAAGATCTGTTTAAACCGTGGCGTAAACGGAGCGGTAACTGATAAGAAATTAGTTGACGTTGCAGTTGACGAGCTTACAACCGTATCTGGTCAGAAAGCTGTTGCAACAATGTCAAAGAAAGATATCTCAAACTTTAAGTTGAGAAAGAATATGCCGATAGGTGCAAAGGTGACTTTGCGTGGTGTAAAAATGTACGAGTTCCTTGATAGGCTTGTATCTGTTTCTTTACCTCGTGTTCGTGACTTTAAAGGTGTTAATGATAAGGCGTTTGATGGTCGCGGTAACTACACATTAGGTGTAACTGAGCAAATCATTTTCCCTGAAATCGATATCGATAAAGTGAATAAGATCACTGGTATGGATATCACTTTTGTAACAACAGCTAACACAAACGAAGAAGCATACGAGTTGTTGAGAGAATTGGGAATGCCTTTCAAAAACATGAAGAAGGACATTCAGGAATAAAAACTTTTAAGTAAAATTCGAATAATAAATTATGGCAAAAGAATCAGTAAAAGCCAGACAACGTAAGAGAGTTAAAATGGTAGCTCAACATGCGGAAAAACGTGCAGCTCTTAAAGCAGCAGGTGATTATGCAGGGTTGGATTTATTACCAAAGAATGCTTCTCCCGTTCGTTTAAAAAATCGTTGCCAGTTAACAGGGCGCCCAAGAGGTTACATACGTTACTTCGGTTTATCAAGAAACATGTTTCGCGATATGGCATTAGCTGGAAAGATTCCTGGAATTACGAAAGCAAGCTGGTAAGAGGTAGTAATAGTTGTCGATTGACAGCTGTTAGAAGACAACAATATTTTTCAAAACATATTCCAATTATTCCGAACATCGGAACGTAGGAGGACAATAATTATGGTAACTGATCCTATAGCAGATTTTTTAACGAGAATACGTAACGCTCAAATGGCTAACCACAGAATAGTGGAAATACCTGCAAGCAATCTTAAGAAGCGTATGACAGAGATCCTTTATGATAAAGGGTATATTCTGAAGTACAAATTTGAGGATGATGACAAGCAAGGTGTAATCAAAATTGCCTTGAAGTACGATGCAGCAACTAAAATTCCTGCAATACGTAGTCTTGAAAGAGTAAGCCGTCCCGGTTTACGTCAATATTCTAAACCTGCTGATTTCACAAGAGTGAAAAACGGTTTGGGTATTGCGATCATCTCGACCTCAAAAGGTGTGATGACTGATAAAGAAGCAAAAGCACAAAATGTAGGCGGAGAAGTTCTTTGCTACATATATTAATATCACTTCTCACGAAGTGAGCTGAAATAAATTTGATCTGACAATTAAGCCTAAGTCGTGGCTGAACACTGATCTGAAACAACAACAAAATTTAAATCGACTATGTCTCGTATAGGAAAACAACCGGTTACATTGGCAC
>DASVST010000605.1:0-3250 GCA_036387965.1 Segetibacter sp.
TGGTACTCTGCTAAAAAACCGCAAAACACCGCAAGAAATAACATGAAGAACTGAAATAAATATTCTTTCCATTTCTTTTTTTCGTGTACGTGACCGTGATGATGTACTTCCATTTCTTCAGTTTGTAGTTTGGGGTTTGCAGTTTGTGGTTGTGCGGCTTCTTCAGAAGTGCTTGAATTTTCTTCTGAAGTAGCGGAAGGCTGGCTAGTGTCGTCAGTGGTCTGTGGTCTTTCGTCTTTCCTTTGTTCTTCTATGTTTTGTTCTTCGCTCATTTGAGATCATATTCTTTTTTGATAAGCTCAATTAACCTACTGCATCTGCTTTGCTGCAATTTGGTGTTACGATTGTACGAAGCCAACCAATCATACCGCATTCTCAATTTATTGGCATAGCCAGTCAGTATGTTTTTATCAGTTGTCATTAAGGGCATTCTTCTACCTGATGCCAGAACCATTGAATCGGTCTTGAGATCCCGTAACAGAAAATCATTGAAGATTAAATAGCCCGTTCCCCGATCGTCTTTTAAAGCTGCAAGCAATTCCGTTCTGAGCCATGCGCCAAATTCGATACCGTCATTGTAGCGAACAATGCTATCGGAGACTGCCTGATTAGTGATCAGCCTGAACCCTCCGGCAGACTTCAATTGAGCGATAGTTCGTTGATTGTACGTTAGCGTAAAGAAGTAAGGATTTGATCTATGAGATGCATAAAGCATTCGGGATATACTATCTGTAATAACAGGTGCATTCAGCAAAACCATTGAGGTATCTATATTTTTAAGTGTCTTCTCGTTGGCTGCAATGGCATTTTCGAAACGGGACGAATCCTGCCTCAGATCCTGTAAAAATGAACTGATATAATCTTTCTCTCTATGCCTCTCAATATTATGTTCCCGTATGTTTTCTGCCGTAAAGCCAAGAAAGACAGCAAGAAACAACATGAGGAACTCTAACAGGTACTCTGTCCATTTCTTTTTGAGTGTAAGATGATGCGGATGATGTACTTCCATTTGAGCAGTTTGTAGTTGGTCGTTTGTGGTTTGTGATTGGCTGGCTTCATTGGATGATGCCGGGTTTTCTTCTGAAGTAGTGGAAGGCTGGCTACGGTGGTCAGTGGTCTGTGGTCTGTCGTTTTCGTTTTGTCCTTCTAAATCTTTTTCTTCACTCATAGTTATATTGTTGATGTCTGCGCTTGTTCTCCCTCCAGCTTCGCAATTGTTTTCTTCGCCGCCGCCAATCTTATCTTCTTATTCTTCTCCACCATTTTATGTGTTATCCAATGCTCAAGTTTATGGTGTAGTGGGATAAGTAATGCAGCAATACATACCATTGCTCCCAACATTAATACAGGTTGATGATTGGTTATTCTATCAAGCAATGGATGTAGTAATAAGTTGAGGAATTCAAATACGATTAATAAGGCAAGAATACCTAGAAAGCTGATCACCTTTTGGTTGGCAATTACAGCATGACTCAGAATAAAAAAGAAGATTACAAACGTTATCAGACCTAATGCAATCGCGGCGTATTGAAGATTGTGTTTTCTTTCTTCCCTGCTTTTTTCTTTTTCTCTTTCCATCTTTAATTGCCTGTCGGTTTCATTAAAAGCCAGGTTTTGGAACAACCTTGTTTTTTCAATGTTATTAGTTGCAAAATAAGCGGAGTCCCCTATTTTATGATAACGCAATGCCTCTTCGGGATTATTAATGTAAAGTTTTGATAAGTATCCTGCACTGACTGCTACCAGTGTGGTAAGTTTGAAAGCCATCGAAAGGTCGAATGACCGTTTTACATACCAAACGGCAGAGTCAATAGTACCTGCCTTTTCAAACAACGATGCCTTTTTCAGGTAGATACTTGCAAGAATTGGGTTATTCTCGGTAAGTACTGCTGAACGCTCTGCCATTTTAAGATAGGAAAGGCCAAGGTCCTCGTTGCCTAACTGATAATGAATAGAACTCAGGCTATTCGCAGTATAAACAACGGGTTGATTTGATTGGATCTCCATCGAATAAGCCAGTTGCAAATAATGAAGTGCGGAATCGAATAATTTGAGAGATGAATAGGAACTGCCTATATTATTAATACTGTATAGCAATCTTCGTTGATCATTAACTGAACGGGCCATTCTCTCTGCTTTAAACAAATAATCAAGTGCAATCCGTGGTTGCTGCTGGGCACGATGTAAATTGGCGAGGCTGATCATACACCCTGCAATAGCTCCTGTATCCCTTAATTCTTCATTCATCTTTAATGACTCAAGTTGTACTTCAAGTGATTTTGGATAGTTGCCTAATCTTTCCAAAGCATCACCCATCAGGTCCAATGCCCTAGCCTCACCTCTTCTAAATTTTATCTTCTTTGCCAGGGACTCTGCCTGCCGGCTGAGTATGAATGCTTCTTCGGGATTGCTATCAAAAGTCACGAAGCATAATTCATTTAAAAGTGATACACGGGCAGTATCAGATCTGGCACTTGATATCAATTGCTTTAAGCTATCGATCCTGTTTTGCTGAGCATACAGATTTAGAATAATAGTAACAGAAAATAAAAGAAGCATTATTTTTTTCATAAGCAGTTAATTAATTTGGTTCTCCCTCCAATGTTGCAATGGTTTTCTTAGCAGCCGCCAATCTTATTTTCTTATTCTTCTCAACCATTTTATGTGTTATCCAATGCTCAAGTTTATGATGTAGTGGAATTAGTAATGCAGCAACGCATACCATAACTCCGAGCATAAGAGGAATTGAATGATTGGTGATTTTATCTAAATAGGGATGAATAAAAAGATTGATGAATTCAAACACCATCAATAAGGCAAGAATTCCTAAAAACTTTATCAGCTTTTGATTTGCAATGATGGAATGGCTGAAAATGAAAAAGAGGATAATAAAAATTACCAGCGCTAAAGCAATAATTACATATTCGAGATTTCGTTTTCTTTCTTCTTTTTCCTGTAACTTTTTTGTTTCGAGTTCTTGCTGCCGCAATTGTTCGCTGAATGTGAGATTTTGTACAGCTCTCATTTTCTCCTGGCTAAAGAGAGAGTCTTTGGCATTAGTCACAAGCTCCTGGTAATAAAAGGCGCTGTCTTTTGATCCATTTTCCTTATGAATGTTTTTCGCCAGGGTAGCTGCTTCTAAAACTTCTGCCTGAAACGAAAATTGATTTCCTTCATCTATTGTTTTGTGGGCATAGAACAATGCTGAATCAATTTTGCCCATTTCATAATACACCTTTGCTATTCCAAG
>DASVST010000606.1:0-8467 GCA_036387965.1 Segetibacter sp.
CTGGGCACCATACAGGTGGACTATAATTTGCCTGAACGGTTTGAACTCACCTATACGGGGGAAGATAATGCAAAGCATCGCCCGGTTATGATTCATAGAGCTCCATTCGGATCGATGGAAAGATTTATTGCTTTGCTGATAGAACAATGTGCTGGTAAGTTTCCGCTTTGGTTAGCGCCTACACAAGCAACCATTTTGCCAATAAGTGATAAGTTTTTGCCGTATGCTCAAGATGTGCAAAAGCAGTTGCAAGCGCAGGATATAAGAGTTGAGTTAGATGACAGAAATGAGAAGATCGGAAAGAAAATCCGCGAAGCGGAAATGAACAAAATACCGTACATGTTTGTGGTTGGTGAAAAAGAAATGAATGAAGGAAAAGTAGCTGTACGTAAGCAGTCAAAAGGCGATATCGGAACGCAAACAATAAGCGAAGTATTGGAATTCTTAAAAGAAGAAGTACAAAGTAAAAGAGCTTTCGAATAATTTGTTACTTTTACATATATGTAATTGGTAATTTAATCAATAACTAAAAACAACATACACCAAAAAACATTTAATGGCATTAAACCAGAATTTCAGGGGAAGAAACCCCAACTTTCGCAGAGAAGTACAACAAGAACACCGCACAAACCGGATGATTAGAATTCCCGAAGTAAGATTAGTAGGAGAAGGAATTGAGCCCGGTGTATATCCCACAGAGAAAGCCTTAGCACTCGCAGAAGCACAAGGTTTAGACTTAGTAGAAATATCTCCAAATGCAGCGCCGCCTGTTTGCAGAATTATCGATTACAAAAAGTTTTTGTACGAGAAGAAGAGGAAGGAAAAGGAGATGAAGGCGAATGCAAAGCAGAATGAAGTAAAGGAAATTCGTTTTACACCAAATACTGATGATCACGATTTTGATTTCAAGTGCAAGCACGCAGAAAAATTCTTAAAAGAAGGTGATAAAGTGAAGGCATATGTACAGTTTAAAGGACGTGCAATTATGTTTAAAGACAGGGGAGAATTACTACTGTTGAAGTTTGCAGAAAGGCTTGCCGAAACAGGTGTGCTGGAGGGAATGCCGAAGATGGAGGGAAAACGGATGCTAGTGATATTTGCACCAAAAGGCAAAACAAAAGTGAAGAAAGAGAAAGACAACAAAGAGAGCTAAATAATTTAAAGCAGTGATTAACTCACTGCTTTTTTGTTTCATGAATATTGAATCCATTAGAAAGTATTGTTTATCGCTGCCCGGGACTGTTGAAGATATTAAGTGGGGCGCAGACCTGTGCTTTACTATTGCAACCAAGATGTATTGCGTTTCAGGAATGGATGGAGCATTGAAAGTTTCTTTTAAATGCAGTGATGAAGATTTTGAAATGCTAAGTGAAAGGGATGGAATTATTCCTGCTCCCTATATGGCTCGTAATAAGTGGGTGATGGTTGAGAATGCAGGTGCTTTAAGTAAAGCTGAGTGGCTGGATTATATCTATAAATCTTACGTACTAATCGGTTCTAAATTGCCTAAGAAGGCGCAGCAGGAATTGAAATTGAAACTTTGGTAAGTAAATTGTCAGCCGCCATCGCACAACCATTCATCAATTCACAAAATGTTTTTCAAGAAGAAGCAAAAGAAATTTCAGGAAGCTGAGAATACAGCCGTCTTTACAACCAAGTACGTTATTAAGGAAAAAAACTAATAACTTATGTGGCACATGACGAAGAAGATGGTGCTTGGCAATTCTTGAGCAGTGACGAATTTGAGAACTTTGAGGATGTGGCAATGATAGTAGGATTAGGAGAAATCGTTTCGATAGATCCTTCGCTTTTAGAAATAGCTGATATGCCTGTTGGACACTATGCAATTAGGGAAACGGCCAATGACAAGTGGATTATACGAAAACAAGTAAACTTTCCAGACGTCGGCTAACACTGGCTTACCAAATAGCGGCTAAGTGCTACTTTCAGCCTTAAATCAATAGTCAACGACATCATGTAAGCTAGACAGTAGTAATTCTAATTCCGCTACTTCGGCAAGACTCTCTCCGTAGGCTGCAATGGAACCGAAAGGTGCCATTGGCACAACCCCTGAAGTGTGCGACGCAACGATGTTGCCACATTTTCTGAAGCTGGTAACATAAATATCTCTCTCCACCTCTTGAAATTCAACTGCAAATCACTACTTTTGCGACCGTTTTAGAAAAGGGTAAACCTTTTCAGTAAACTACATTACCCACAAGGCTCCATAAGAGTTCGCCAGTGCGAAACGCCAGCAGGGTGTAATCTTAATAAGATTATTAATAATGCCGAAGGTAAAAACAAACTCCAGCGCAAAAAAAAGGTTCAGAGTAACCGGTACAGGAAAGATTACTTTTCAAAAAGCTTTTAAACGTCACATTCTTACAAAGAAGTCTACTAAGCGTAAGCGTGGTCTTCGTATGACAGGAGTGGTTCACCCATCGAACCTGCACTTTGTAAAGCGTTTATTAGGATTGAAATAATCCAACTTAAGAAAAGAAATTCATTTAAAAACTTGTTCCGGATAACGGGATCTAAATTCAGAAAATTATGCCACGTTCTAAAAATGCGGTAGCCTCAAGGGCCAGAAGAAAAGCCATATTAAAGCAGGCTAAAGGTTATTATGGTAAACGTAAAAACGTTTATACAGTAGCTAAAAATATTGTTGAAAAAGGTTTGACGTACAGTTATGTAGGTCGTAAACTTAAAAAGCGTGAATACCGAACTTTGTGGATTGCACGTATCAACGCAGCGGTAAGAGAGGAAGGACTAACTTATAGCGAATTCATTCACCAATGTAATGCTAAAGGAATTGAGCTTAACCGTAAGGTGCTTGCTGATTTAGCAATGAATGAGCCGGAAGCTTTCAAAGCCTTAATCGCTTCAGTTAAGTAATTCTCGTTCTTGTACAATATCGAAAAGCCGCACTTGTGCGGCTTTTGTTTTTTTAGTTTATCTGGTTATCGTAGTCAAAATACTTTTCTACAATATCGATTATGTTGTCGTAGGTATTTTTTAAGTAAGGACAAAGTTCACGCTCTTTTACCCACTTCAACTCCAAAATGTCTTCTTCTATTTGAGGAACGAGGTTTTGTTCGCCGCTTACCCGCATGTCGTACCAGAAGGTTTCCTTCTCGATCTCCTTTCCTTTTTCGGTGTAATTGTGAAGCGTGGTGCCAATTAGTTCACCTAAATGAATGTTCCTTAACCCGGTCTCTTCTTCAACTTCGCGAACTGCACATTCTTCTATTGATTCACCTTTGTCAACTTTCCCCTTCGGCAAGTCCCATTTTCCTTTTCTAAGCTGCAGTAAAATTTCTCCCTTTTCGTTTTGAACAATACCGCCTGCCGCAACTATCCTTTCCGTCATACTTATTAAACTTTTTTCTTATTAATCAAAAACCTTACCTCATTTCTCCTTTTGTTAATTTGAGGGGATGCAATGTAAGCAAAACATATCTTCGCGCTATGACTAACGAAAAAGCTGTTTCTGAAAAATTACTTCACATAGGTGCTGTTAAATTGAGCCCAAACCAACCGTTTACCTGGGCAAGTGGGTGGAAAAGTCCGATCTATTGCGACAACAGGAAGGTGTTATCGTTTCCATATACAAGAGATTTCATTAAAAGTGAAATGTGCGATGTAATTTTTAGAGAGTATCCTGAAGCTGAGGTTTTAGCCGGAGTGGCTACTGCGGGAATTCCCTGGGGTGCAATAGCTGCTGATCAATTAAAGCTGCCTTACATTTACGTGAGACCAAAGCCGAAGGAACATGGTTTAGGCAATCAAATAGAAGGCAATTTTAAAGAAGGGCAGAAAGTGATTGTGGTTGAAGACCTTATATCGACGGGTAAGAGTAGTTTACAGGTGATTGAAGTGCTAAAAAATGCAGGTATGGACGTTTTAGGCTTGGTTTCTATTTTCAGTTACGAATTTAAACAGGCTGAAGAAGCATTTAATTCTGTAGGAGTAAAATATAATTCTCTCACAAATTATTCTACATTAATATCTCTTGCCGTTGAAAAGGGCATCGTATCATCACAAATACAGGAACATTTGATGGAGTGGAGGAAAAACCCTTCGATTTGGCAAGGAATTTGAAAAAATTAGAACACATCAAATTACAACATGAAAAAACTATTCTTTTTTGCACTTGTTGCAATCACTTTCTCCAGTTCTTCTATAGCACAAAACCGGAAACCTGAATGGGCGACCATTAAAACTCCAAACGTGAGATGTTGGGAATGCAAGGTTAGGTTAGAAAATTATATGAAGAAAGAAACATCACAAACAGAAGGCGGAATCATCAAGATGACAATTAACATGCTAAGCGGAACTACAAGAGTTCAGTTTTATCCTGATCGTGTTAATCTCGATTACATAAAAACTGCTTTCGCTAATGCAGGTTTTGATGCCGATGAAATTAAAGCCGAGCCAGACAGCTACAAAATGCTACCGCCTAGCTGTAAAAGAAATGAAGAGGGCGGAGGACCTAAAAAAGGCAAACCTTGCCACGTTGAACCCTTCAATTAAGAATTTGGATTCAAAAAAGCCGCAGTTTAACTGCGGCTTTTTTTTGCTATAAATCCACCTTGTGCCTGCCTTCATAATTGAATGGCACGTTTATAAAGATTCCTCCTTTGCCCACCCTCGTTGTGCCTTTTGCGCCAACAAGTACTTCTTTACTAAAAAGAACATTGAAGGTATTTTTAAAAATGTTCTTCATATCAACCTGCATTCTTGCCGGTAGGGTAAATTCCGCTTCGCGGGGAATATTCATTGTTGTATCAAGGATGAACTTACCTACAAATCTTTTGTCCAGGTAAACATCGCAATCCACATGTTTAAGACTCACTCCATATTTATTTGGATTGAAGTACACCAAATCCATTGTGACTGTCGATTTGTCAAAGCCCCAATCTGAAACCTTAAAGTTCCTTATGTCTCTATAGTCAAATCCCTGTGGCTTTTTACAAGCAGATACAGCCAGAATAAGGAGCAAGGAGAGGAGTTGAATGCTTTTCATCAATTACATATTTAAAGCAAATTTACGACGGATACTTTTAAATTTTCGGGTAAAAACCGCTACTAAAGTACTTGGCAGAAGTAGCTTTAGGGATCAAAATTTGCACATCAGGCATAACTAAAATTAATAGCGTTTGTATATAAAGATAACTAATTGATAATTAGTATTTAACCAATTTAAATATAACTTTCGCTTTAAAGATATTGTTCCAGATAATTTACTTTAGTTTACAAAAAAAAGCCAATGAAATTTTCTAAATAAAAGGTAATATGTAAAACGGATTTACTTGAAAAATAGCTGTTTACATGGTCTATATGAACTTATCAATCATACCTGATTACACATGTAAATAAAATATATTCGATTTTAAACAGATTCGAATGATTCCCGAAGCGCCTGCTTTCAAACGATTATTGCTCTTGCATGTCTTAGCCAAAAATTTAAGTACATACACCTGTAGAAATATATAAGCAGCAGAAGAAATCTTCTTGCGACAGTATGGCGCAATTTGAATCCTCACTAAATTGGGATTTTAGAGATGGCTCAACAAGTATTGAAACTGCTCCTGTGCATGAGTTTGCAAAAGGTGAAACTATGAAGTGTATTTAACCATAAAAACGGCAAAAGGAGTGCAGGAAAAAGAGATGATATAATTATCGGATGATTTTCTTCAGCAGTTTGTTCTGATTTTACTAACACGCAAGCTCTGCTTTTACATTAGATATTTTTCTTTTAATGGAATAACATTATCTTTTCAGACAGATAAAACTGTTTTTGATATTGCTTTTAGTTCTATAACCTGACCCGTACATGAAAACTGTTCTCGTATTTTTATTTTCATTTATTGTTGTAGAACAATCATACGGTCAGGATTTTTCTAATAAAGGCACCGATTTTTGGGTTGGATATTCGACGCATGTAGCAATGTACTCATCAACAGGTACGCTTAATACTACAACCGGCGGCTCACAAAATCTAGTGCTTTATTTTACATCAGACCAGGCTGCAAATGTAAAAGTTGAAATACCAGCCACAGGTTGGGTAAGAACATATACTGTCTCTCCAAATTCAATAACAGAAACTACTACAATACCTAAAACGGGTGCTGACGATGCAAGGTTAGGAGTGGAAGGTGTTTCTAATAAGGGTATTCATATTACAAGTGATAAACCGATTGTTGCGTATGCTCATAATTATGATGGTGCGGTTTCTGGCGCAACATTGCTTTTTCCCACAGCAACTTTAGGTCAGGATTATTACGTTTTAGGAATCACTCAAACCTCAAACAATAATTATTCTTATCCATTTTGTTTTGCCATTGCAACAGAAGATAGCACTATCATTGAAGTCACTCCTTCAGCAAGTACTTTAAATCATCCTGCTGGCGTACCATTTACGCAAACCCTTCAAAAAGGTCAAATTTTAAATTTGTTTGGACAATTAACAGGTGGCAGTGGTGCTAATTTTACCGCTGTGGATCTTACTGGTACACGAATAAGATCAATAAGCAACGGAACATCAGGATGTAAAAGAATTGCAGTTTTTTGTGGCTCGGGAAAATTGAATATAAAGTGTAGTGCTAATACTTCCAGCGCAGATAATACGATACAACAATGCTTTCCATCGACTGCGTGGGGTAAAAAATATTTAACTGTACCAACTAAGGATATGCCAACCAATATTTTTAGAATTATGGTTAATGATCCGTCAACAGTTGTAAAACAAAATGGTGCAGTTTTAAGCGGATTAATTGCTAACCGATATTATCAAATTCAATCTAACACTACTAACTTAATTGAGGCTGATAAACCAATAATGGTAGCACAGTTTATTTCAACTACAGGTCAGTGCGGCAATACTTTTATTGCAGGTAATGGAGATCCTGAAATGATTTACCTGAGTTCTGTAGAGCAAACGATCAATAAAATCACACTTAATTCAACACCTCGTGCGGCTATAAATGCAAATTATCATTATATAAATGTGGTGATGAAAGCATCGGGGGTATCTTCTTTTACGCTTGATGGAGCTAAAATAGCCTCCAACTTTTTACCACTACCAAATGATCCGGTTTATTCTTATGCCCAAATAAAAACGTCAGCAGGCATTCATAATTTACAAGCAGATTCTGGTTTTAATGCAATAGCTTATGGTTATGGCAATGCTGAAAGTTATGGCTATAATGCCGGAACAAACGTTATAGATCTTTACCAGTTTGTAAGCCTGAAAAATCAATATGCAACAGCAAATTTCCCCGGCACTTGTAGCAATACACCTTTCAATTTTTCAATTACACTTCCTTATAAAGCAACTGCATTAACATGGAGCTTTAATAATAACGCAAACCTATCACCTAATGCAACTATTGTAAATAACTCACCTGTACCAGATAGTACTTTTATAAGAGACGGAAGAACATTGAATGTTTATACTTTGCCCGGAGCTTATGCCTTTAACGCAGTTGGTGTTTACCCAATTAAAATAATAGCAAATAATCCAAGTCCGGATGGTTGCCCGGGTACTCAAGAAATAAATTACGACGTAAATGTTTTTGACCCGCCAGTTGCAGATTACAATATCAACAATTCGGGTTGTATTGGAGATGCTGTTCAATTTTCAGATATTTCTACCAATGCAAGACCAATTATAAAATGGATTTGGGATTTTGGTGACAACACAACTGATAGTGTTAGAAGCCCATTTAAAACTTTTAATGTAGCCGGAACTTACAACGTAAATCTAAAATCTATAAGTGATGTTGGTTGCATTGCTGAAATAACAAAACCGGTTTCTATTTCTCCTCAGCCTTTGGCAAAGTTTGACGTGCAAAAAGTTTTGTGTGTTGGCAGCTCTATTACGTTTAGCGATTCATCAACTATTTCTTCGGGCACAATTGTAAAATGGAATTGGAACTTTGGAGATAATACACCGATAGTTGTAAATACTTCAGCTTCGCAGGTTACGCATGTTTTTGATGTTGCGGGCACTTATACTGTTTCTTTAGAAGTAGAATCATCAACAGGTTGTAAAAGTATTGTGTTTACTAAAAGCATAGTTATTAATCCATTCCCGGTTGCTGACTTTTCTTTTCCAAACGTATGTTTACCTTCTGGTCAGGCGCAGTTTACTAATCTTTCAACGATAGCTGATGGAACGCAATCTTCATTCAGCTATTTATGGGATTTTGGTGATGGAGGAAATTCTACATTAAAAGACCCTCTTCATATTTATACATCAGCTTCAGCTGTAAACGTAAAACTTACCGTTACGTCGGGTAATGGTTGTATAAAAGATACAATCAAACTATTAAATACTATTTACCCGCAACCAAAGGCAAGCTTTACAGTTAATCCTGAAGTTTGTCTTGGCGATTCTATCGTGTTTACTGATGCTAGTAATGGAAACGGAAGCAACGTTATAAATTGGCGATGGACTTTTGGT
>DASVST010000607.1:0-8302 GCA_036387965.1 Segetibacter sp.
ATTCTGCCAAAAACTTTTTGTTTTCTGCGCAGGATGCTAATATTACCGGTACACTAGGTGGCGACAAAAACCGCCGCACAACTTTGCGCTTCAATTCTACAAACGAGTATGGAAAATTCTCAACCAACTTTAATGTTTCATATACCCGCCAGCAATATGATGTAGCTGCAACTTCGCCTTACTGGGAAGTATTTAATACAGCGGGATGGATAGATTTGAAAAAATATAAAAATTGGAGAGATACAGGTTCTGCGGCAAACCCGAATTACTACTATAATGAGTACTATCAAAATCCATATTTCATAAAAGATAGGAGCAGAAGTACAGGCTTGAATGATGACCTTTTTGCGCAGGTGTTATTAGGTTTGAAAATCACCAGCTGGATGAATTTGAATTACAGAGCTAGTACAAATATGAGAAGTAATGATGCGAGAACTACTACTGAAGCTTTTGCTTTCTCAAATTACGCTCACAACGTTACCCATAAATATAATGCATCAAACGATTTATCAGCTAGTGTAAGCGAAAGCCAGGCAAAATTCAACCGTTTAAATTCGGAGGTTTTTATTAATGCAGATCGTTCATTCGGAGATTTTACCCTAAATCTATTAGCTGGTCAATCTTTCAGACAAGATAGAAACAGATCTGTAGGCGTTTCAGGTTCTAACTTAATCATTCCTACATTATTTAATGTATCCAATAGAACAGGTGAGGCAGGAGCTTCAGGTTCACAATCTCAAACAAGACTTATAGGTGCATATGGCCAGTTGACTTTTGGTTATAAAAGATGGGCATTTTTAGAGGTTACCGGCAGAAACGACTGGGATTCAAGATTACCTCAGGAAAATCGCTCATTCTTTTACCCTGGTGCAAATGTATCTGTTGTATTGAGTGATGCTATTCCTGCTATTAAAAGCAGTCAGCTTATCAACTACTTAAAACTAAGAGGATCAGTTTCTAAATCCGGTAACGTAAATATTGGTGTTTATCAACTTGAAAATGTATATGGTGTAGCAGCGGGATTCCCTTATGGTAACTTACCTGGATTTCAAGGCTCTACAGGTGTAAATAATCCTGAGATTAAGCCCGAGTTTGTTAACTCAAAAGAGTTAGGACTTGAAATAGCTTTATTTAAAAGCAAGGTAAATTTTGAGGTGACTGGTTACCTGCAAAACAACACGAATCAAATTCTTGATGTTCAGGTATCTCGTGCTACCGGTGTAACAAATTCTACAGTAAATGCTGCAGATTTCGATAATAAAGGGTTAGAGTTCGACCTTCGTTTAACTCCTGTAGTAAATTTAGGTGATGTAAGATTTGATTTTAAAGGCAATTTGAGCTTAATGGATAGCAGGATTAATTCTGTTTACCAGGGCTTAGATGAAATAGGTATCGGTAATGCAAACTTTGCTATTGTTGGATATCCTGCATTTATGTTTAAATTAACCGATTACAAACGCGATCCGGAAGGACGTGTTATTGTTGATCGTCTGACTGGTTATCCTTCATTGGATCCAAATGTTAAGATGTTTGGTAATACAATGCCAAAAACCATTTTAGGGTTAAATCCTTCTTTTACCTGGAAAGGGTTAAGTTTAAATGCCACTGCAGATTATAGAGGCGGACACCAGGTTTATCATGGAATTGGTGAGAATATGGACTTTACAGGAAGTTCTGCAAGAAGTGGTTCTAATGGTCGTCAGCGCTTTATCGTACCAAACTCAGTGTACGATGACGGAACCGGTAAATTTGTACCAAATACCTCTGTATTAACTGCAAATGGTGGTTATGGTTTTTATGAAGCATCAAATACCAACAGGGGCGTACAATCTAATTATTTATCAAGCGCTGCTGCATGGAAAATTCGTGAAATAGCACTTATTTATGATTTGCCATCTTCATTATTAAGAAATACCAGGATAGTTAAAAGAGCCACGATAGGTATTACAGGCAGAAATTTATTTACTTTCTTACCTGAGTCAAACCAATGGACGGATCCTGAGTTTAACACAAGTACAGGAAATGCAATAGGGGTTAACAATAACAATATTTTGCCTCCAAACAGGCTTTATGGGTTTAACGTTGTATTGGGCTTCTAAACATTTCAAACCTTATAATTTTATAAAATGAATAAAAATAAATTATCGATAATCGCAGTTAGCCTTGTGCTGCTGCTGGGGAGCTGTAAGAAAGGTTTTTTGGATATAAATCAAAATCCCAATCAACCTACAGAAGCTTCTATAACACCTAACCTGGCAACAGCAGCTCAATTGAGTAACTCTGCCAATAGAAACGCATCTTCATACGATTTCTTACAACGGTATATGGGATACTGGAGTGCTTCGGGTTCATTTTCACGTTCTACTGTAGAAATGAGTTATAACATCACCAACGATTTCGCCGGTGGTATTTTTTCCAACATTTACTATACAGTAAGTCAATACAGATTAATCAGAAAAAAGGCTGCTGACCTTGACTGGAAGTTTTACCAGGGTATAACTAAAATCATGGAAGCTCATGAAATGGCCATTCTTGTTGATTTTTATGGTGATGTTCCTTATTCTACTGCTTTCGACCTTACCGGAAATATCAGACCAACATACGATAAAGGAGAAGCAATTTATAAAGCTTTAATACCGCTTATTGACGAAGGATTAGCTCAGATTAAAGCAGCTGATATCGATCCAAACATTGCTACTCAGGATATAATGTTTGGTGGCGATAAAAATGGCTGGAGAAAATTCGCCAATTCATTGAAGTTGCGTTTGCTAATGCATACAACAAAAGTTAGCACCTTCAATATTCCTGCAGAAGTAGCAAAGATCGTAGCAGAAGGTGGAGGGTTTTTAGGAAATGGCGTTAGTGCTTCTGTACAACCAGGTTACACTACTGATAAGCCTAACCCTTATCATAATGCGCATCTGTTTGCGGTTAATGGAACTGAAGCTGATAACTACAATAGAGCTAATGTTTTTTCATTAGATCTAATGAACAGTATGAATGATCCGAGGGTGCAAAGAGTTTATCGTCCGGCTAAAACAGGTGGTGCATTTAAGGGTACTACGTATGGTTCAGATCCTATTACAGCAAATAGTAGTGATAATACATCAGGTCCTGGTTATGGCCCACTTTACAATTACACCCAAACTGCAACTGCTGCATCGCCAATGTGGTTAATGACAGGAGTTGAAGCGATGTTTTTAGTTGCTGAAGCTACTGCCAGAGGTTATTTAGCAGGAGATCCTAAGGTTGCTTATGAAAATGCAGTACGGGAGTCTTTTTTATACGAAGGCTTAACAACTGCACAGGCTAACACATACCTCGCAGGAACGAATGCAAGAGTAGCATGGCCAACGACAACAACTTTAGCTGACAGGCTTTTCGTTATATTATGGCAAAAGTATTTTGCTCTTAATGGTATTCAGGCTAATGAAACTTATAGTGATTGGAGAAGAACTGGTATTGTTCAGCCGCCGTTATCTGTAGCACCTGAAAGAGGTTCAAACCAGATTCCAAGAAGATTATTGTACCCAACAACTGAGTATAGTTACAATGCTGAGAATGTAAAAGCATTGGGAACTATCACTCCATATTCACCAAGAGTATTCTGGGATCAATAATCATTGTAATACCATAAAATAAAATCAAATGAAAAAAATAATTTTTAATAATCTTCTTCTGCTTGTAGCTATATCAGCAACTTTTACATCTTGCCTTAAAGATAAAGGTTATGATGAAGGCAAATACGGAGCCGTAAGAAACACAGCAGGACAGGAATTTATGTCTATTCCTGTAGCAGCTAGAATTCCGAATACACAGAGCCTTGAATCTAAAGCCGGTTCTCAAAACATACCTTTGTTTGTAGTCTCTTATGATTACGTTGATCCGGCTGCCTCTGATATAACCGGAACAATTACGCTAAACAATGCATTGGTTAAAGCCGCAGATACAAGTGCTGTTCTTCTTCCGACATCTATTTATTCTATACCCTCTAATACTATCACAGTAAAGGCTGGTCAAAGGGTGAGTGACAGGTTCATAATGACTATAAATACAAGTACGTTAGATCCTACGAAAAAATACGGTATAGGTTTTACTCTTTCAAGCGTGTCTAAAGGAGGTGTAGCTATACCTTCTAATCTTAAGGATGTGGTGTATATTTTCTCGCTGAAGAATGTGTACGATGGTATTTATACCGTTATGGGCGGTTTTGTTCAAAGGTATTCAGCACCTGGAGTACCAACCGTTGGTGATGCATTGAATGGAGATTTAGCAGGTAACCCAGATGTAACATTTACTACTCAGGGACCTACTACCGTGGAGATTACAGGTTTAAATTGGGCTAAAAAAGGTGGAGGAATAGGTGGTATAGACAACTTACGTCTTACAGTTGATCCTGCAACTAACCAGGTAACTATGTTTGCTTTGGGTAATGCAACACTAGCAAATTGGGAAGGTAGAGAAAACAGGTATGATCCTGCAACTAAAACTTTCTACCTTAATTATCGTTGGAATCCAACTGCAAATCGCAGAGAATACTCAGTGATCTTAAAATATAGCAAACCGAGACCATAGTTATCAGACTATATAAAATAAAAAAAGAGCTGCAATTATTGCGGCTCTTTTTTTTATATTTGATAAAACATGTTTGTAGTGAGATATACTAAGCAGATAATAACTGTCACATTTATATTAATCGTAAGAACGGGTTCTGCTCAACCTGACCCTGTAGGTGAATTTAATAAACACGTAGCAGAGAACTGGAAATCTGAATTTGTACGGATAGATCAATATAAGGTAAAGGGCTCACCTTATTTGCTAGGAGAATCTTTCCCAGGCAGCATTACTTACAAGGGTGGTAAAACTGTTTCTGATACAAAGGTTTTATATAATCTACATAATCAAAAAGCAGGTAGCGATATAAATAAAGAATTGTTCGAAGCAGATATACCGGTTGAAAGTTTCTCTATTGTATTGCCGGAGAAGTTTGGTGGTAAAACTCTCTATTTTAAAAACAGTTATGTTTATGGTGAAACAAAGTTAAACAGCTATCTGAATGTGCTTGAAGATGGCGGGAAGCTTGCCTTTTTAAAGGTGTATAAAACTCGTTTAGTGCCAGATCCAACAAACTATATGATTAAGGACTTGAAAGTATTCGAGCAGTATTATGATTATTACATTTATAACAAAAAAACAAATTCATTAAAGCAAATTAAACTTAGAAAGAAAGAACTTGCTAATGAGATAAATAATGACGAGTTTTTTAAAAACTTTTTAGCCTCCAACAACACAGATTTATCTAATGAAGTAAATGTGTTACGTTTAATAATGACTTATAATTCATATTAATCTTTTTACCCTCTATATATAAAATAAGCAACACAAATATATCCTACCATTTTATATCTGATTTTAGCTTAATGCCCTATCAATAATGTATGCATCAATAATATTGTAGAAGGCTTTATCAGATGGAGAGAATACGAAACAATGGATGCTAAGTAATATGTTGCGCCGGGTCATATTAAAAATCTTTCAAACTTTTTATATTTATCTCCTAAACCAAGCTGCTCATGAAAAAAATTATTATTTTTTCTGGTGCTACTTCTATGTAACACAATTGCTTTTTCTCAAACACGACTTATAACAGACGCGTAACTGGTAATGATAACCAATCGGTAAGTGGAGCTACAATCATAATCAGAGGTACTAATACTGGTGTATCTGCTGATGCTAAAGGTGACTTTAGATAGGAAGCATGGGCTGAATGGAGAAGAACTGGTTTCCCTGCTTAGCTGCAGCGCAGGTGCTAACGGTAACAGAATTCCAAGAAGAGAAGCCTATCCAACAATAGAGAGGAGCTGACGACCTGAATGCACGTGTTTGGTGGGATAAACCTTAATCATATAAAAAAAATACGTTGAATGTGGTGTTCAATTTTTGACCACCACTTTTTTTACTACCTCGGCGATAAGTTGCAAATATCGCCAGCTACAATCATCAAAGTAACAATTTAGAAAAGTCGAGTTAGAGCACCTTGTATAATGGAGAAATAAATGATAATACATGCATAAAAAATAATCCAGTGAATGGAAAAAAAATATGTAAAACAAAGTTCCAAACGCTTATATTTATCTTCTAAACAACCTGCTCATGAAAAAATATTTATCCTTCATTGTGATGCTTTTGCTATCTAGCAGCATCTATTCTCAAACACGTGTTATTACAGGTCGCGTAACTGGTGATGACAATCAACCTGTAAGCGGAGCCACAATCACAATCAAAGGTACCACTACAGGTACATCGGCTGACACTAATGGCGACTTTAGAATCAATGCTAAAACCGGTGATGTATTAGTTATCTCAGCAACAAATTATGGAACACAGGAAACAAGGCTTGGTGCAGGTAGTTCTGTTTCCATATCTCTTACACGTCAATCTGCTCAGATTGAGGATGTAGTTGTAACAGCATTTGGTGTAAGACGAGAGAAAAGAGCACTAGGATATTCCGCTCAAACAGTTTCTGGAGAAGCTCTGGCTCAAACAAAACAAACCAATATAGTTAACGCTTTGCGTGGACAGGTTGCAGGTGTGCAAATAAACTCAGGTGGTGGTGCGCCCGGACAAGGCTCTCGCATTTTGATACGCGGAGTCAAATCCCTGGGTCCAGGAAAGAATAACCAGCCCTTGTTTGTTATTGATGGTATCGTTCTAGATAACAGTACTCAGACCGGTGGAGATGCACAGGCGTCTCTTCGTGGAATGTCGAATAGAGCCGCCGACATAAACCCAGATGATGTAGAAACTATTTCAGTTTTACGTGGTGGAGCTGCTACTGCTTTATATGGGCAGGCGGGGTCAAATGGAGTGGTAGTAATAACTACTAAATCAGCCAAAGCTGGCAAAATGAAAGTAAGTTTCAGCAGCACTTATGGTATTGATGAAGTAAACAAGTTTCCTGATGTGCAATCCGTATACACACAAGGTTATAAAGGCGTATATGACTCCACAACAATTTTTACTAATTGGGGGCCTACTGTTGATGCTGCCCGGGCAATAGATCCAAGGCACCCTGCTCAGATGTATCATAACTATGCAAGAGGTTATGAGCAGGGGAGCCAGGTAAGAAATACTATTACGCTTTCAGGAGGGAATGAGAACGCTCTTCTAACTTCCTCGTTTGCTCATTTTAAACAAAAGGGTGTTATTCCGAATTCTGATTACAGAAACATTTCTTTTCGTTTAGGTGGACAATTTAAAGCAGGAAATAAATTTAAATTTAGCCCTTCGCTAAATTTCATTAATTCAGGAGGCCTCAGGGTAAATGCAGAAAGATACAATGAGCAATTGAGTTATTGGGCACCCCGTTGGGATGTTAAAGATTACATAACTCCTGAAGGAACAATGAAAGGCTATGGGCAGAACAATCCTATCTATGGAACATATTCTAATAATTTCAGGGATAATGTGAATCGTTTATTAGCGAATGTCTCGGCAACATTTTCACCTGTTAAATGGTTTGACCTAGACTATAGAGGCGGGATGGATTATTATGCCGATTTTAGAAGGCATGCAGCTCCAGGACCTAAGGGCCTGGTAGGCGAAAGAACATTTAGTGATAATGGTTTAGGTTTTGTAAATGAATTCCGAATCAGTAATCGCATCTTAACTTCAAACGTGATAGGTTCATTTAAGAAAGATTGGGGAACAAAGTTGAATTCTGTACTTAGACTTGGAAATGACGTTCGCGCTCATAAATACAGCCGACTTACATCTACTGGTGCTGAACTAGATATTCCCTCTTTACTCACATTGAATAATGCTAAGAATCGTTCAACAACACAATCTGAAGAGGATTATAGAATTGTAAGTGCTTTTGGTGATCTATCATTAAGTTATAGCAATTATTTGTTCCTTAATGTTACCGGCAGAAATGACTGGTCATCCTCACTTTCGAAAGAAAACAATTCTTTCTTTTATCCTTCGGCAAGCTTATCCTATATAATCACAGATCATTTGGGAAAACCAAATTGGCTTAGTTATGCTAAACTTCGCGCATCCTTAGCTGAAGTCGGTAAAGACACAGATCCATATGAAACTAATGCTTACTATCTGCCTAATGTACTAACATCGAGCAGCCAGGTTACGTGGACGCGAGGAGATAGAAAAGGCGATCCCTCCTTAAGACCAGAAAGAACCACAACATTGGAGTTAGGAACTGAACTTCGTGCATTAAACAATCGGATTGGAGTTGATTTCACCTGGTATAAACTGAACAGCCGTGATCAGATTATACCGGTCT
>DASVST010000608.1:0-2884 GCA_036387965.1 Segetibacter sp.
TGTTCAAAATATATATTCTTAACCTCTTTGGCACTTTGTAGTTGTGTTATCCAATTGGTGTTGCTTTGTACGCCATACAGTTCAACCATTATCTTAGATGGGTTTATCTCCATCCAGCTTTTGTAAGGCAGCTTTTCATCGAGACTAAAGCTTACATAGTCATAAACACTATCACCTCTTACACTCCACGAATTGGTTAGATAAAACAGTTTGGTCTTGATGGACGTATCGATCTTTGCATCTGCTTTTGCTATGTATGCAGTCCTGTTTTTAGCAAGCCTTACAAGATATTGATTCCTTACACTATCGATAATTTTTAGAGTAACACCGGTATCTATATACCCCATCTTCGCTCCGCCAAGTCTGTCTTCACCTAAGCCATAAGCAAGCATTGGCATTTTACCTGAAGACTTAGCAGTTATTATGTTCTCAGTTGCTTTTTGGGAAGCGGCATTGAATGATATCAAAATTAATATTGAGAAAAGTAATTTCATAAGGTTCGTTGTGCTGATGAAGTTATTAGTGTTGTAAAGTAAGTATAAAAAGAATTTTATTAGCTCAGTAAAAGATTAGGACTCCTATCATTTGTTATAATTGATTTTGCATCTTTTGTTTTAGTTAAATTGCAACACTTAATGTATTGTTTCCTTTAGAAGCTATCTTCAAAGGACATCGTCCAACGACTCATACATATTGAAGTAATAAAAACACACACTTTGAATTTTACAGAATTTGGTTTCGACGAACGATTGTTAGAAGGAATAGACGCCGCAGGATATGACGCAGCAACTCCTGTACAACAACAGGTTATTCCCGCCATATTACAAGGGAAAGATATCATAGCATCAGCACAAACAGGCACCGGAAAAACAGCTGCATTTTTATTACCTGTTATCAACAGAATAATAACTGCAGGTGATAATAATGACGATCATATTGATGCCTTAATAATTGTTCCTACACGTGAGCTTGCAATACAAATTGCGCAGAACCTTGAAGGCTTTTCTTACTTCACATCTATAAGTTCTATTGCTGTTTATGGTGGTGGCGACGGCGCTTCCTTTAGCCAGGAAAGACAAGCCCTATCTAAGGGTGCTGATATTGTTATTTGCACTCCTGGTCGTATGATTGGCCACCTCGCAATGGGCTATGTTAAACTACAACACCTCAAGTATTTAATATTAGATGAAGCAGACCGAATGCTTGACATGGGCTTCAATGAAGATATCATGAAGATCATTTCTTTTCTTCCGGCGAAGCGGCAAAATTTACTTTTTTCCGCCACGATGCCTTCTAAGATAAGAGATCTTGCAAGAAGAATTTTACATGAACCAGTAGAAGTAAATATCTCGATCTCCAAACCTCCGGAAAAAATAAAGCAGGAAGCTTTTGTCGTGTATGATGCACAGAAACCGGCACTTATAAAGTACTTATTGAAAAGTAAGAGCACAGAAACAGTTTTGATTTTCTGTTCAAAAAAGAACAATGTAAAAGATCTTACCCGCGAACTTAAAAGAGGCGGATTTGCAGCAGATGAGATTCATTCTGATCTTGACCAGAATATGAGGGAGCAGGTACTATCAAACTTCGTACATGGAAGAGTGAAGATCTTAGTTGCCACTGATATTTTATCTAGGGGTATTGATATTGACAATATTGACTTGGTAATTAACTACGATGTTCCAAATGATGGAGAGGATTATGTACACCGCATTGGACGTACTGCCCGTGCAGAAACTGAGGGAACCGCTTACACGTTGATCAATGAGAAAGAGCAACAAAAATTCCTACAAATTGAACAGCTGTTGGGCAAGCCAGTTTTGAAAGCACAAGTTCCGGAGCAGTTCGGCGAAACGCCAACGTATCAGCCCACAACTTTCACAAGGGGTAAGAAAAGGTTTAGTAATAACAGGAGAAGAGAAAAGTAGATTACCTCCCCATATACACCATCAGAATCTGAACATCGCTCGGGTTTACTCCGCTGATCCTGCTTGCCTGACCTAAAGTTCTTGGGCGTATCTTTTCAAACTTCTGCCTCGCTTCGTTTGAAAGTGACACCATTTTATCGTAATTAAAACTTTCAGGTATTATTAATTGTTCGAGCTGGCTCATGCGTTCAACCAAGTCTTTTTCTTTGGTGATGTATGTGTCGTATTTTAATTGAATCTCGGTCTGCTCAAGGGTTTCATCATTATATTCACTCAGAAGCTTAGAAAGTTTAGGTGTAGAGTTTATAAGTCCTTTAAGAGTGACATTAGGACGAAGAAGCAATTGGCTGATACGTTGTTTTTGGGTAAGCCCAGCTGAGTTAATATCCGCAAAATATGCTTCAATTTCTTCTGGATCAGCTAAATATGATTTAAGTATTTTACTTATTTGTTCAATATTTTCTTTTTTAACTTTCACAGCATCCATTCTCTCCTGAGATGCCAAGCCTAATCTATAGCTTGCTTCTGTTAGGCGCAGATCGGCATTATCCTGACGCAATAAAGTTCTATACTCTGCCCTACTCGTAAACATGCGGTAAGGTTCGTCTGTTCCTTTATTAATCAGGTCGTCAATCAGAACCCCGATATAAGCTTCACTTCTTTTTAAAACAAACGGTTCCAGATTGTTCGCCTTTTGATGAGCATTGATGCCTGCCATCAATCCCTGACATGCAGCTTCTTCATACCCTGTTGTCCCGTTAATTTGACCGGCAAAAAACAGGTTAGCAATTTTCTTAGTTTCTAATGAATAAGTAAGCTGTGTTGGTGGGAAGAAGTCGTATTCTATCGCATATCCCGGTCGGAACATCTTACACTTTTCAAAGCCCGGCACCATCCGTAAGGCTTTAATCTGAACTTCTTCAGGGAGGCTGGTGGAAAATCCATTCACGTATATC
>DASVST010000609.1:0-4342 GCA_036387965.1 Segetibacter sp.
AAGCCATTCTGGAGTTTTCAAAATAACTCCTTATTGCCTCAATACGATACCACGAAGTGGGTATGGAACAGTGAGATGACACTCTTCAATAGGAAAGGTTTTGAAATTGAAAACAAAGATCCTTTGGGAAGATATAATTCAGGGTTATATGGATATAACTACACACTGCCTACTGCTGTTGTTCAAAATAGCCGGTACCAGGAAGCTGCATTCGAAGGATTTGAAGATTATGGAATGTCTGGTAATAATTGTGATACAATTTGCGGAAGTCGAAGGCATATAGATTTTAAGCCTTCCTTTAGTCAACTTACTACAACCGAAAAACATAGTGGTAAGTATAGCCTGCAAATTAATTCTTCAGAACAGGTAAGTTTAGCAACAAACGTGCTGCCTTCAGCTTCTGAGGTTCAGACAGAAATCACCTTTGCAAGAGGAGCAAATTGTTCCGGAAATTCTTCTTTAAAGAGTATCGGGGCAAAATCTGCTACTTTACCAGACTTCGCTTTAATCAACAACAGCTATGTGTTGATAAGCGCCTGGGTGAAAGAAGGACAGGACTGTAAATGTGAGAAGTACATTAACAACGAAATAGTTGTAGCTATTTCCGGTAGTGACGGAAGCAGTCAATCCAGGACCTTTAAAGCTAAGGGTAACATTATTGAGGGTTGGCAACGATACGAAGACACCATCTTTATTCCTCAAAATGCAAAGTCAGTCTCTCTTACTCTAAAAGCAACGGGCAATTCAACTGTATACTTTGATGATATAAGAATTCATCCTTTTAATGCGAATATGAAATCCTTTGTTTATCATCCTGTCAACTTAAGACTAATGGCTGAATTGGATGAGAATAACTATGCAACGTTCTATGAGTATGATGACGATGGTACACTGATCCGTGTAAAAAAGGAAACCGAGAGGGGCATAAAGACAATTAAGGAAACAAGAAGCGCACTACTAAAAGAAGTTCAATAAATAAATTAAAGAAGCACTCAATGAGAACTATTTTCTGTATGGTAACAGTATTTCTATGTGTAGCGCTGACAGGGCTTTCGCAGGATATTGAGAACAGGAAACTGATGGATGAGATGAACAAGCTGCAATCATTATACCTGGGCGTGAATGGATTGAGTTTCGGTGTTAAATATCTCTACGCTTCGGAATCAAACCCCCGCCAGTACCTTGACTCTTTAAAAGGGGAAATGGATATTGCCGGAAACCGTTTCAGGATTGTTTTGGATAATACAGAAACAGTAATGAATGAAAAATACCTGATCCATGTTTTTAAGGAGGATAAACTCCTGTACCTATCTGCACCTGCTAATTCAGTTGGTAATGAAAATCCTGTTTCGTTATTAAGTAGTGCCTTTGCTGCAATTAAGAATCTTACATATACCATTGAAAGTGCAAATGGTCTAAAAACCATAACCGTCAATTTTCCTTCCGGGCTGCAGTATAAAAAAATGGCCTTTGTAATAGATTCCCGTACTGGGTTACTTAGCAAGGTGAAGTATGTTGTAAAAACGGGACAGCTTATGGATGCAAACACCTATACCGGTGGAGACGAATACTCAATAGTAGAATGCTTGTTCCTTAACTACAAAGCAGGAATAACCAATCTTTCTTTATTCGATGAAAAAGATTACTTCTTTATAAAAGACAACCAGTATAAACCCACGGAAAAGTATAAGGATTACTCCATATTCTTAGGCTCTCCAAACCTTTAAAAAAACAACATGAAATTTTTTATTAAAAATATTGGTTTCATCATATCCCTGTTCCTTGTATTTGATAGTTACGGACAGTATGACCCAACGTTGAAAGGGGTATTGGTTGGAGATGCAAACCAGCTAAAAAATAATGCTTTCGTTACAGTTCGGGATCCGAAATTTGATTCCGCGGGTGTGTCTAATATAATAGATACGCCTTACAGCGTACAAAATATTATCACTTTCAAAATAAATGAATCTTCAAGCCACTACTTGAGAGATAAGTTTAGTGCTACAATCAATGTAAGAATTATTTATACAGCGTTTAATAAAACAGTTGATTCAATTGCAAGTAAAAGTTTTACTATAAATTATGACCCTCTAAACCCATATAAAGCAAGCAGCACCTTTATTTTTTCAGGGGCACACGAGGTTACCGTTAAAATTTTATCTATTGATTCCAGTGTTAACTGGAACGTTACAAAGGCATTGATGGTAGAAAACATAATGAAGCCCCAGCCACATTACAAGTTTAATTGCACTTCTGCTATTAATAATATCTCCTTCACTGATTCCCTAAAACAAAATGCTGATGAACTATTCGTTACGTGGAATACATTTAACGGTTCGTCAGAATATGATCTTGAATGGGTATATGTCGATTCAAGTGCTTTGGCTCGGGGAATGTATGGTAGTCCTGCAGAGGAAAGTAAATTGTTTGCAAATAATGGTACAAGAATAAGCATTTCCCAGCTTTCATATTCGATACCGCTAATTTACGATAACACTGGTACCTTGTTCTTTAGAATACGTCCGGTATCATTTAGTGCATTGCAAGGCCGTATTGAAGGAAAATGGAACTTTGTTAATTCTACAAGTCAAACGCTTAAGTATGAATTTAAAGGGCACCAACGAAATCTTAATTGGCAATCTACCACCAGTTATGCCGAAGATGGTAAAAGAAAAGTTGTTGTTCAATATTTTGATGGCAGCCTGAGAAACAGGCAAACCGTTACCAAAGATAACAGTACCAATACAACGGTTGTAAGCGAAACATTTTATGATTACCAGGGGCGACCCGCAATACAGGTTTTACCGGCTCCAACGCTTAGTAGCATTATACAATATTCAAAGAATTTTAATGTTGGATTGAATGGTGAATATGATAAGAGCAATTATGATACTATAAGAAATACTTCGTGTAATGATAGTGCCGCTATATTGGCAAGTACCAGTGGAGCGTCTCAATACTATTCCCAGAACAATCCCGACATCAGTAATCCTGATGTGACAAAAAGGTCACCTCATAAGTACCTTCCGAATGCAGCAGGCTACCCTTTTACTGAAACAAAGTATACTCCTGATAACACTGGGCGTATTAGTAGTCAGGGAGGTGTTGGCCCCAATCATGTTATAGGTAGTAACCATGAGACAAAATATTCTTACGGCACCCCTGATCGTAATGAATTAGATGCCTTATTTGGGACAGAAGCAGGTGACAACACCCATTATTTTAAAAATATGGTAAGAGATGCAAATGGGCAATATAGCGTAAGTTATGTTGATATGCATGGGAGAACTATCGCTACCGCACTTGCTGGTGATCCAAATAAATATACAGGAGATTGGAATAAAGATATTACACTTGATAGGTTGACTTCTAATGTTTCACGAACCATTCGTGAAACATTATCAAATCCGACTACTACGATTATCAAAGAGTTGGTAATGGAAAGTAAAAAAGGATTGCTGGTTTCAAAGGAGGGGCTTCACAAGTTTTCGTACAGTTTAAATCCTGAAAGTTTAAAAAAGGAAGGATGCAGTGCTGATATTATATGTTATGATTGCCTGTATGACCTCCGTATTACTATTACGGATGATTGTAACAACCAAAAGCTCGGTGGTAAAGCGTTTGACACCACTATCAGAAATTTTTCTCTTAACTCCATAGATACAACCTGCAATAATAATCCGCTTGCTTTTACTTTCAATTTTGATCTTAATCTAAAGGAAGGTAGTTATGAAGTGACAAAAGAACTTTCAATCAGCCGCTATGGATTGGATTATTACAGGGATAGTGTATTTATGAGAAAGAATGCCTGTAAATCCCTTGAACAATTTATACAAGAGCAGCGTGCTTTGAATCTTAAAACCCAATGCCAACCTGCATGTCAATCATGTACCGATAGCATAGGAACATGGGATCAGTTCAGGATTAATTTCCTTCAGCGAGCTGGGATCGCAAATACTGATTCTGCGAAATTCAGAGGTACTGCCTGGGCCTCCTATATAGAAGCTACTGATAATTGTAAACTTTTGTGTGATAGTGTAAACGAAAATGACAATATAAGAAGAGCGATGTTGCTGGATATGACTGCTCCTACGGGTCAATATGCCGATATACAAAAGATGTCAGACCTGCGGTCAATATTTTATTCCGCAAATGAAAATGATATTCCTGAGTACAAGGAAAACAAGTATGTTTATTTAAATGAAGCGGGACAGCCAGATAGTGTATACGATCCTGCAGCAGCAACGTTCGTAAAGCCACAAAATCTTTCGCCCGAGGAGTTTTCCAAGAATTTTAAGGTATCGTGGGCAGAGGCTTTGTTGAAGTTTCACCCCGAGTATAA
>DASVST010000610.1:0-2408 GCA_036387965.1 Segetibacter sp.
CAAGCAAATAACTACCATCATCAAACCTGATGTAAGCATCAGGTTTTCCTTTCCGGGTTTTTTCCTTACCCACTACGGTCCCTGGACTTTTTAAGTCGGCGTTATATTCACGAGCTAAATAGTTGTTACAAATAAGTTGAAAGCGAGCCTCATTTACTATTTTGAGTTTAGCAGTAATCAGTGTGTACTTACTCATAGAGCATCAGCCAATTTTTTTGGAACTAATAAGAAATATTTAAGCTAAATTATAGCTTCCTAAGCCTATAGAAGGTCAATAAACGGTGGCCGCCAGTAAGCGTGATAAAGGTCTTTGAGTAGGACAATCTATGGTTTTCGTTTAATGACATTGTGAGCATCTAGTCAATTAGTTAGTTGTGGTGAGAGCAAAGCTTATTCGCATAATGCGGCCATTTTTTGATAACATGTATCCCGCAAATACTCGCCAAGATATTTTTACTTTCAGGATCATTCAAGTCCGAAAGATATTTTTCAAATTCATTTTTGACAGCATGATGGAATAAGTTCCGATTGATAACAATTCCTTTTCTCCAATCACCTTCAACTATTGGTATTACCATTTCAGCATGCTTAAGATTGATTAATGAATTGAATTTACTTTCAGCTTGGTGCAGCAAACCACATCGAACCTGGCTAAAAAACTCCTCTGTGAGTTTTTCATCAGCTTTGAAAGCAGGAAAGAAAGTACTATAAGTGAAAAAGTCTCTGAACGCTTGCCAGTTCCATTTGTAGTTTGGGTTTGTATTGCCCGGGTAATATTTATCATTTGTTTTCCTTAGACCTAAAAAGAATTGATTCAAGGTTTCGATAAGCAAACAATCTATAGACATGACCACAAACCCGCAATTACGTTTTATTGCGGCGTCGTTGTGATAAATTAAAGCACTCACAGGATTGATAAACCGGCTTTCAAACCTATCCTTGATAATATCAATTTTGGTTGACCATGAAGCAGAATATCGATCAGCGAGCTGAGGGCTCCATTGTGAGGCTCTATAATTCGCGGATATCTTTTTGTCCATTCAAAATTTTGTTAGTAGTGATAAAACAGTGGTTGAAATTTTTGGAGATTATCAACTGTCAACGGATACTTAGCTCGTTCGTTGTGGTAATAAAAAAAACCTCCAAACGGCGTATTTAGTAAAACGCCAGTAACATGTTGACCGAAATTTTCGTTTCTGCGGAAAAAACCTCTTCCACCCATCAAAAAATCTTGGAAGTCCAATTCAAATAAGAATGTATCAATAGTTGGCGCTACACAGAGAATGAAGGGCAGATGATATTTAAGGATGATGTTCCTATATTTCTCTTCTTTTCTAACCAGCTTTGACTCAGCCCCAGCTAAATGTTCCAACGTTATCACTTTAATGGGGCCATGAGTAATAAACGGAACTCCTGGATTTTCTTTTTGGAAACTGCGTTGCTTACGGTTTTGTGCAATTGATTCGCGATATTCTGATTCTGGCGTATTTACACGAAGCACTTCTCCAAGAATCTTTTGACCATTCAGCAGCAAAGTCCAGTCTGGTGTTTTAGTGTCAATCGTTTGATCATAGTAAATGTCATTACACATCCTATTGAAGAATAATCCGAAACGCACTTCTGCAAGCCAGGAAAAGAAATTCATTTCGTCCTGGTCTGTTACAAGCTTTTTAAAGAGGCTCAAATGCCTTTGCTGTTCAAAGTTTTCGATTCCCTTTTGTAATTCCTGACGTGTCTCAAAGTACTCTTCAACGATTGATGCGAATTTCATGACAGAAAAGATACAGCATCAGTCCTTATTCTAATGCAGACAGAATATGAGGTTAACCGTCTCGTCTTTCCCATTTCCTAAGTTGAATCGTAAGATTGATTGGCCGAAATTTGAAGAATGGGTGATACGTTTAAAGCATTCTTTTCTGAACTGGTTACCGAGTTTGAAACCAACCAGGCTTCGATTTTAAGTCCCCGAATTATAAACGCTATGCGAATTGGACTAAGTCCCGAAAAAGGAACTGAACGGATGTCAAAGGGATATTACACAAGCAGTATAGTCGCCTTCAATCATAATTTTTTGATCCAGAGTTTAGGTAATGCGATTCGAGATTTTCATTCCACGCAAAAAATTATCCAGTGGTTCATCGACACAGGCGGATGGCCATTGGAAGTGAAATCAAGTGAAGATGATAGATTTCGTACACCTTCCATCACAACAAATGTAATCGGAGGATTTCTGGCCAGAATATTTGAACTTACTGGTAATTTTCATATAACGCCAGCATCTTTTGACCAAACACTTGCTGAACTGGCCGGGTTTTTAGCCCGGGAACAATTCGAGGTGACTTCCTATCTAAGCCTCCATGGGCCTTCAGGCACTTTATCCACTCTTCAACTGGACGCTAACGTTTTTA
>DASVST010000611.1:0-3433 GCA_036387965.1 Segetibacter sp.
TTATGAATATTATCCGCTGCTGAAGAGTATTCAATACGATGCTGCAACTATTGATCTTGATGAGGTCTTAAGGGATGCTGATCTCGTTATCGTACATGAATGGAACGAACACGATCTTGTAAAATCCATGGGGGAGAAGAAAAGTAAGTATTCTTTTAAGTTGCTTTTCCACGACACGCACCACCGCATAATTACTGAGAAAGAAAGTATGAGTAAGTATGACCTGTCAAACTATGATGGTGTGCTTGCGTTTGGTGAAGTAATCAGGAAAATATACCTGAAAGATGGATGGGTAAAGAATGCGTGGACATGGCACGAGGCTGCAGACACTCGCATATTCAAACCTCTAACAAATGACTACGATGGAGATTTTGTTTGGATAGGAAATTGGGGTGACGAAGAACGAACAAAGGAACTGCATGAATTTATAATTGAACCTATAAAAGAGCTGAAGCTTAAAGGGAAAATCTACGGAGTTCGCTATCCTGATCATGCAAAAAAATCTTTAGCAGATGCAGGCATCGAATACGGCGGTTGGTTGCCAAACTTTAAAGCTCCCGAGGTTTTTTCTAAGTATCGATTTACGGCTCACGTGCCGCGTGGCCCTTATGTAAAATCACTTCCAGGCATTCCAACTATACGTCCGTTTGAAGCGCTTGCATGTGGCATTCCATTATTGTCATCGCCATGGAACGATGCTGAAAATCTTTTTACATCGGGTAAGGATTTTAAGTACGTGCAGAATAAAGAAGAAATGAAAGAGTGGATGTTGAGAGCAATTGAAAGAGATGAAAAAATTGAACAGATGACAGAACATGGATTACAAACAATTCATCAAAGACATACTTGTGCAAAACGTGTAGACGAGTTGTACGAGATATGTGAAGAAATAGGAGTAAATAATTTAACCCAAACTACTGCATAATGAAGTTTGCTTTTTTCGGATCAAGTCTCGTTTCCGCTTATTGGAATGGCGCCGCAACATACTACCGCGGCATCATAAGAGCAATGAATGAAAGAGGTCATAGCGTTACATTTTATGAACCTGATGCGTATGACAGGCAAAAGAACAGGGACATTGAAGATCCTGAATGGGCGCAGATAAAAGTTTATCAGCCTACTGAAGAAGAAGTGTTTAGTGCTTTAGAAGATGCGTTAGATGCAGACATCATTGTAAAGACAAGCGGTGTCGGTGTGTTTGATGAGCTGCTTGAAAAAGAAGTTTTGAACTTAAAACACAAGGGCAAGTTTGTCATTTTTTGGGATGTTGATGCACCTGCAACTTTAGACAGAGTAAAGAATGATGACAATGATTACTTCAAAGAACTTATTCCGCAATACGATCTTATTCTTACCTATGGGGGTGGCGATCCTGTTGTGAATACTTATAAATCATTTGGTGCGAAAAACTGCTTTCCAATTTATAATGCATTAGATCCTTCAACACATCATCCTGTTGATAAAGAAGAAAGGTTTAATGCGGATCTTGGATTTCTTGGAAACCGCTTACCTGATAGGGAAAAGCGCGTTGAGGAATTCTTTTTAAATGTTGCTGCGCAGATGCCGGAGAAGCAATTTTTATTAGGCGGAAATGGATGGCACGATAAGCCCATGTCATCAAACATTAAGTACTTAGGACACACCTTCACTAAAGATCATAATGCATTCAACTGTTCTCCAATGGCGGTGTTGAATATCAGTAGGGACAGTATGGCAAGTTATGGGTTTTCTCCTGCTACGCGGGTATTTGAAGCTGCAGGCGCAGGCGCTTGTTTGATCACCGATTACTGGATTGGCATTGATCATTTCTTTGAGCCAGGAAAGGAAATTCTCGTAGCATCTTCAGGTGATGAAGTCAAACAAATCCTTTCATCACTAACAGAAGAAAAAGCAAGAGCAATAGGCGAAGCTGCATTGAAAAAAGTGTTGTCTCACCACACCTACACGCATCGTTCAATAGAGCTTGACAGGATCTTAAAATCGGAACTATCGTTATCGAAATCGGCTGTATGAAAAACGGATCTTTAGACATTGTTATACTTGGTTTGTCCATCACTTCATCCTGGGGAAATGGGCATGCAACTACCTTCAGAGGGTTGGTTAGAGAGTTGCATCAAAAAGGTCATTTAGTAACTTTTCTTGAGAGAGATGTTCCCTGGTATGCATCAAACAGGGATATGGCAAATCCTCCTTTTGGTAAAACGGAGCTGTACAATGACCTCGATGATCTGAAACAAAGGTTTACAGATGTTATCTCAAACGCAGACTTAGTTATTGTTGGCTCTTATGTTCCCGAGGGGGTTGCTGTAGGAGAATATGTTGTTGAAACTGCCGAAGGGATTACCGCATTTTACGACATTGATACGCCGGTTACTTTAGCAAAAATCGAGAACGGAGATTATGAGTACCTGCACCCGGATCTCATTTCAGAGTATGACATGTACTTATCTTTTACAGGCGGTCCAACTTTAAAAAGAATTGAAGAGCAATATGGCTCACCTATGGCACGACCGTTCTATTGCTCTTTCGATCCTGACTTATACTTTCCTGAAAAGCAAACAATAAAGTGGGACCTGGGATACTTAGGAACTTATAGCGACGATCGTCAACCTCCATTGAAAAAATTAATGCTTGACGCGGCTGATAAACTTTCAGAACAGAAGTTCGTTGTTGCCGGTCCGCAATATCCCGCACCCATTAAGTGGAATAGCAATGTTGAAAGAATAGAACATTTACCTCCATCTGAACATAGAAAATTTTATAACAGCCAACGGTTTGCAATGAACATAACAAGAGCCGACATGATCAAAGCTGGCTATTCTCCAAGTGTTAGATTGTTTGAAGCTGCCGCATGTGCTACACCAATCATTAGCGATTATTGGGATGGTATTGAAGGTATATTTGAAATAGGAACTGAAATATTGATCTCTCATTCTTCAGAAGAAACAATTAAATATCTTACACAAATAAGTGAAGAAGAACGGATAGCCATAGGAGAAAGAGCAAGGCAAAAAGTACTAACCGAACATACCGCATCGCATCGTGCAGAAGAATTGGAAAACTATTACAAAGAAGCCCTATTATGCAAAAAAAAGCTACAGCCACAGGCAATGAAAAGCTAAAGGCAAAAATTGAATCTTTAAAGCCGTGGTTTCATAATATTCATTTACCTAATGGCGTACAAACTGCACCTGATCATTATTTTGGAGACTTCCCAAGTTTTAAATGGGATGACATCAAGAAAGCGATACCTAAAGATTTACAAGGTTGGACTGCATTAGACATTGGATGTAATGCCGGCTACTATTCATTTGAGTTGGCTAAACGAGGGGCAAATGTTTTAGGTATAGACCTCGACCCGCATTACCTTAAACAGGCACAATGGGCAGCAAAAGAAATGGGTTTAGCTGACAAGGTTAAGTTCAAACAAATG
>DASVST010000612.1:0-7112 GCA_036387965.1 Segetibacter sp.
CCATTCCTCTGCAGGCTTTCCTTGATTATGCATACATCTCTGCTTATCTCACATTGGGCAAACATCCTATCTTAGCGTTCATAAAATTAATAAATGGCAAATATTCTAATAATAGATGATGAAAGAGCAATTCGCAAGACGTTAAGTGAAATCTTAGGTTATGAAGGTTTTAAAGTTGAAGAAGCTGCCGATGGTGAAGAAGGTTTAAAAAAGTTCCAGGCTACTACCTATGATGTGGTCCTTTGCGATATTAAAATGCCAAAATTGGATGGTATAGAGTTCCTGGGCAAAGCATGTGAAAGTAATCCTGATGTACCTATTATAATGATTAGCGGCCATGGCAATATAGAAACTGCGGTTGAGGCAGTAAAAAAGGGAGCCTATGACTATATTTCTAAGCCTCCTGATTTAAATCGTTTGCTTGTTACGATCCGCAACGCCATGGATAGAAACAAGCTGGTGAAAGAGACAAAAACACTGAAACGCCGTGTAAACAAAGTACAGGAAATGATTGGCAATAGTGAGGCTATACAGAAGATAAAAGCTACCATCGAGAAAGTTGCACCTACTGAAGCAAGAGTAATGATAACAGGAGAAAACGGTAGTGGTAAAGAGCTGGTGGCACGATGGCTACATGAAAAAAGTAATCGTAATGAAGGTCCGTTAGTTGAAGTGAATTGTGCAGCAATACCGAGTGAGTTAATTGAAAGCGAACTATTCGGACATGAAAAAGGTTCTTTTACTTCAGCAATAAAACAGCGAATAGGAAAGTTTGAACAGGCAAACGGAGGCACTCTTTTTCTTGACGAGATTGGTGATATGAGTTTAAGTGCACAGGCAAAGGTTTTACGTGCTTTGCAGGAAGGCAGAATAACGCGTGTTGGAGGCGAAAAAGAAATTGCTGTAGATGTACGTGTGGTAGTTGCAACAAACAAAGATCTATTAAAAGAAGTGGAGGCTAAAAACTTCAGGCTCGATTTATACCATAGGCTTGGAGTGATCCTTATTCATGTGCCATCTTTAAACGACCGTAAGGATGATATACCAATGTTAGTTGAAACATTTTTAGGAGACATTGCTGAAGATTATGGACAAGCAAAAAAGGACATAGATAAGAAAGCTATCGAGGCTTTGCAACAACATGACTGGACGGGTAATATACGCGAGCTAAGAAATGTTGTTGAGCGACTGGTGATCTTATCGGGCAAAAAAATTACAGCTGAAGATGTAAATAATTATGTGAAGTAAGCTTCTTATGCTTCTATAAATTTCATCACTTCCCCTCTTGATTTAAGTAGCCGTACATTTTTAAACTGTACGGCTACTTCATTTGCAACAGGTCCGGAGATAACAATTTCCTTCCCGGGAAATTCCTTAACAAGCATAGAAACATACTCATCAGGAGTTTGAGACGTTAGGTTTGTAATCATGTGAAAATACAGGTGTGTTACAGGTTTTTCATCTGTATAATATTTCAGGTGACTTACATTAGCGTTCACCCCAAAATATATAACCTGGTGACCGTTTTTCTTCAGCAAAAAATGTAAAAGTAGTACCGGAATTTCATGATGTTCTTTCTGAGGTGCAAAGAGTATAATTTGTCTGCCGTTGTCCTTGGGGTGATATTCTAGCTTATCAATTGCAAGTATGATTTTCCTGTTAATTAAATTGCTTGTAAAATGTTCCTGGGCAGGAATAACGTGATCTGTAAGCCATAGTAAACCAACTCTTTCAAGGTATGGATAAATGATGTCAGCAATTGTTACTTCAATTCCATTTTGAGCAAGTGCTTCATTGAAAACATTCTCAAACTTTACTTCATCGAAATCAATAGATGCCTCAAGTAGCCTGCTTATATAATGCTCCTTTGTCTTATCAAGCTTAAAATATGTTTCTGCTGCGTTGTTCATTTCGTCTACGCTGTAGCCGGCTATCCTGGAGATCTTCAAACCCTGGTGGTATAAATAAGATATCTTTAAAATGTTTTTAAGATCATTACTATCATAAAAACGGTGATTACTATCTTTTCTTTGAGGAATACAAATATTGTATCGCTGCTCCCATACCCGAAATGTATGCGCTTTTATTCCGCTTAAATTTTCAATATCCTTGATTGTAAAATAATTCATAAATCAACTATCATAAACAATAAGTCTTTCAAATATCATGTTTGTATCGTCTGCAACTACAAATTATTAATTTTTTTACATCATTATTTAAGAAAATATTTCACAAACAGTCAGTTACTCAAAGGATTATAATGGTATTTTTACCCACCACAAAAACTACTTATGGGCTGGATTTTACTTGTTGTTTACATTATTGGTTGGCACATCGGGTTATACGGAACGTTTAAGAAAGCAGGCATTGAGCCCTGGAAAGCACTGATCCCTATCTATAATACCTGGTGCATTGTACAGAAAACTCAAATAAGAAAAATCTGGTTCTGGTTACAATTAATTCCCATCGCAGGTCAATTTATTACCATCTGGATATCCATTATATGGGTTATGCATTTTGGTAAATTCTCGTTACTTGATCATGCTGCAGTTACATTTATTCCATTTATTTATATGCCGTACGTTGGCTTTTCACCTAATGTAAAATATATAGGTCATGAAGGTTTTGCACGCTATCGAAAATCAGGTGCAAGAGAATGGATTGATGCAGCAGTTTTTGCAATTGTTGCTGCAACAATAATTAGAACTTTTGTGTTCGAGGCTTATACTATACCTACAGAGAGTATGGAGAAAACATTGTTGGTGAATGATTTTTTGTTCGTTAACAAAATGAGCTATGGTGCAAGGATCCCACAAACACCGCTTTCATTTCCATTCGTTCATAACATAATGCCGTTCACTACAACTACTCCGTCGTATACAACTTTAGTTCAGTTACCATACAGTAGAATTGCAGGTTTTGGAGATGTTCAAAGAAATGATGTAGTCGTTTTTAATTTCCCTGCGGGAGATACTATTATTAACCTTCCTGAGTTTGGATCTAAGCAACCATATTATGATGTTTTAAGAAACAACTTTGGAGGCAACCGCGAAAGGCTGATGGCTGAGTATCCGTTGCTTGTTCATCCGATGGATAAGACAGATAATTATATAAAAAGATGTGTGGGAATCGGTGGCGACACACTGATGATAAAAGACGGACAAGTATACATTAACAGTAAAGCTTCTCCTATTCCTGTTTCATCACAAACAGAGTATATTGTTGAAACAAATGGGCAGCCATTCGATGACGAGTTCCTAAAAAATGAACTAAACATAAACACAGAGGAAGGTGCTAATGGACAGATCTATCCTTTTGAAGGAAAGGCAAATAGCTGGGTTATGAATATGTCGCCTGAAGATGCTGTAAAAGTAAAAAAGCAGCCAAACTTCAAAAGTATGGAAATGGCTTTTGTACATATCCCAGGCTCAACTTTTCCGTACGATACACTTCACGAATGGTCGGCAGATAACTTCGGACCGATATTTATACCAAAGCGTGGAAGTACAATTACTTTAACTTCTCAAAACATCGGCGTGTACAGCAGGCTCATACAAACCTATGAAGGCAATACGCTTGAACAACGTGGTGATAAATATTTCATTAATGGAAAAGAGACAATTACTTATACCTGTAAGTGGAACTATTACTGGATGATGGGTGACAACCGTCATCGTAGCCAGGATAGTCGCTATTGGGGTTTTGTACCGGAAACTCACATTGTAGGTAAAGCTTCGCTTATATGGTTTAGCTGGCAAGGTGGTCCACGTTGGAACCGTTTGTTCAAAAGCATTAAATAATATAACTTACACGTAGTATATGTCCTTTCTGCCGGTGCAGAGAGGACTTTTTTTCTAAACTACTTTAGTATGAAGGAAGAATACAAATTTGCATACGAGGTGTATGATTCTGTAGACGAGCTTAAGGTCGATGACGCAGTATTATTGAAGCAAGCAATAACTGCTACAAAGAATGCATATGCACCATATTCTAATTTTCATGTAAGTGCTTATGCACGTTTAGCGAATGGCGAATTTGTATCAGGAACAAACCAGGAAAATGCAAGTTACCCGGTAGGCATGTGTGCCGAAAGATCTTTGTTAGCAACAGCAGCAACATTACATTCCGGAGTTGCTATTGATACAATAGCTATCACGTACGATAACTTAAATGGTGAAAGCAAACATCCAATTTCCCCTTGTGGCATGTGCCGACAAACATTGCTTGAATATGAATCAAGAGTTAAACACCCTATAAGAATCATACTTGCGGGAATAAAGGGTAAAGTTTACATAATTCAATCAGCAAGTATGCTGCTGCCATTGAGTTTTACAGCGGAGGATATGAAGTGAGATAGTTGAAGCACCAAGTACGAAATACAAAATTCAAATTTTGAATTTTGTATTTAATATTCGGATTTCACAACTGTAATTCTACATCTGTTTCAGGATAACCAACACAGGTTAATATCAATCCCTTCTCAAGGTCTTTATCTGTAAGCACATCATTGATGCTCATTTTTATACTTCCACTTATGCATGTTGCAGTGCATGTACTGCACCTGCCTCCACGGCAACTATATGGCAACTGTATATTATTCTTCAATGCAACTTCTAAAATATTATGTGGATATGCCACTTGTATATTGTGGGTTCTGCCATTAAAATGTATAACAACACTCTTAGGGGATGTGTCATCCATGAAAGGAGCTTTGGGAATAAAATCAATTACAAAATTTTCCTTCTTTACCTGCTCTTCTTTATAACCCATAACACGTAATGTAAAATGCGCCATCCGCATAAACTCCAGATGTCCGCATAGATAAAATAAGATGTCTTCCCCCTCGCTTATATGTTCTGTAATGATCTTCTCTAACAAATGATTATTGAGCCGTTGTGGCTGCTTTGCTTCTATAGGTTTGCTGAATATCTCGACAAGTGTAAACCTGTTGGCAAACTTTTTCTGCAGTTCCTTTATTTGCCTTCTATAAATACTGCTCCTTTCATCTGTGTTTTGATATAAAAGAATAACCTTGTTATTCTGTTGAAACAGTAGTTGTTTTAACAAAGAAAAGATTGGTGTGATACCGCTTCCTGCTGCTATAAAAAAGTAGACACGGTCATCGCTTTCTTCAATAGTAAATCGCCCTGATGGTGGAAGAGATATCAAAGTATCTCCTTCTTTTATGTGTTCAAAAAAGTACCGGCTTACTGCACCATTCTCAATTCTTTTTATGGTGATGAATAATTCATCATCAATACCAGGAGTTGAACCAAAAGAATAAGATCGCCTTATTTCTTTACCATAAAGGTTTAATATAAAAGTGAGGAATTGCCCTGCTTTATAAGCTATCTTTTCGCCTGTTGATGATAAGTAAAGGGTTCTGCTGAATTCAGTTTCATTTACAATCCTCTCTACTTTGAACAGGATATTCTCCATCTACTTAGGTTCAGAGAATAATAGGTTATCATAAAGCTTATAATTCTCATCATCAAAACAAATGAATATAATTTCATCAAAAACATCCGGCTCATCAGCAATAAACCGTTGGGTTGTTGCTACAGCAATTTCAGCAGCTTCCTCTTTTGGAAACCCAAATACTCCTGTGCTTATGTTAGGAAAAGCAAGCGATCTTAACTCATGCTTCTTAGCTAAGTCAAGAGAGTTGAAATAACAGTTGGAAAGCAGCACTCTTTCTTCATCGCTACCTCCACGCCAGACAGGACCAACAGTATGAATCACTTTCTTAGCAGGTAAGTTCCCTGCATTGGTAATTACAGCTTCGCCGGTTGGACATCCTCCCTGTGCGTTTCTAATCTCTATGCATTCCTTTAATATTTGTGACCCGCCTGCACGATGAATTGCACCATCAACACCGCCACCGCCGAGTAAAGAAGTGTTTGCAGCATTCACAATCGCATCAACGTGAAGCTTAGTTATATCACCTTTAAGAAGTGTAAGTTTTGTTTTCATTAAAAAAGTGTTTGCACACCATTTGCTATTTTGTTCTCATGCTCAAGCAACCACTTTTTTCGCCATAATCCGCCTGCATAACCAACAAGTGTCATGTTAGTACCAATAACCCTATGGCAAGGCACAACAATACACACCTGGTTTTTACCATTGGTAGAAGCTGCAGCACGAATAACTTTCGGATTTCCCAAGCGCTTTGCCAGGTCCATGTAGTTAATTGTTTTGCCGAAAATAATATTCAACAACTCCCCCCAAACCTTTTCCTGGAACTCTGTGCCTCTTTGATGAACCGGCAATTCGAAAGCCCTGCGTTTGCCATTAAAATACTCAATAAGTTGTTCTACGCACTGGTTTAATAATTCTGTAGGTTGTGTTGCAGGTACAATTTCATCTTCATTGTCAACGAAGGCGATCTCGCTAATGTAGTGTTCTGTTCCGGCGATCTTTAATAAACCCAACGGAGATTTGTAGTACGTGTATGAGAGTGTATTCATTAAACTATTTTGTTACCATTTGCAACATGCCTTTCAGGCTGTAATAAAATTACATTTTTATCATCATCATATACACCAAGCACCAAACATTCACTGAAGAAGTTAGCTATTTGTCTGGGAGGGAAGTTAGAGAAGAAGAATAATTTTCCTTGAGGTACGATGTAGATATCTTACATAAACTTGAAATACGTAGTATTTAAATACCTAACAGCTACTTAAGCAATCAATACTCCATATGAAATGAATGTAAAGAGGCATTATCTGTATGTTAATATTGAAGTTTATGTCTGCACCCGAATTCGAATTCTAATTAATTCACTTTTAAGCAAAGAGCTTTATCAAAGAAAATATTTGATAAAAAAAGGTATACACTTATATTTGCAACCCTAATTGGCTGCGTAGCTCAACTGAATAGAGCATCTGACTACGGATCAGAAGGTTTTAGGTTTGAATCCTAACGCGGTCACTAAACCAGTAAAGGGTTTCAAGAAATTGAAGCCCTTTATTTTTTGGTACTCCACTACTTCCTTTACTCTGTCAAGAAGGTTGAAACGATGTACGATGGAGTATAGTTTAACATGCAAACGTTTTTGATTTTTGAGGTAGATCTAAAGTTACCAACAAATGATGTCTTATATTTAGCTT
>DASVST010000613.1:0-2072 GCA_036387965.1 Segetibacter sp.
ATTCCTCCCCCACCGTAAATTGAAACCTAACCAAATAAGCAGCTTCTGTAGTTTTAATCTCACTTTTATCAGGCATCCGCAGCTTAATTTCTTCTTCCGATAAAAAGCAGGTGGTATCACCTCCATCTTTTCTATTAAACCCCGTAATATAGATATCGTAATCACCTTCAGCCAGATCAGTAAAGTGATGATTAAAACTTGCGGAACTGCTAACATCTAAAAAGTGCTTGCCATCTTTGAAGCAGCGCACGAAAATAGGTGCCGGTGGGTTTCCCCTGCTAACTATGACGGTTAAAGTGGACTTTGCCATGCCTGATATTTTTTTCTGTTGCCTTCCGGAGACATAAAGTTGTGCAGGTTGCTTTTGCGATTCTCTTAAGATTCCCATAGATATAGATTTGATTATTCTTATCGAACTTCCATCCACCAGGTAATCACTTATTCAGTAAAGGAACCAATGCCAGAAATTCGACCATAAAATTACCGCCCTTAAAATTTGCACACAACGTGATAAACACCCTTTTTTAGGGGGGTGTTTATCACGGGGTATAGCGTGATTTATCACGCATAGTAGCGTGATTTATCACGTATTTTGATTTTAGGGGGAAAATATTTTAGAAGCAACTATCTGATAATCAGTTTATATATAGAAGACTTTAAATATGAAGAAAAAATAGCTTGGCAGAAAGGGGCTTTGCAGGTTATATATTAGTTCTCCAAAATTTAAACTTTATGAGATTTCAATCAAGCCCTTTTTTAATGATTATTGTGTTATTGGTAAGCTTCGTCATTTTATCAGGAACCGGTAAAGAAAACAAGTTTGGTAACTATTCGGCAGTGTACAATGATAACGAGTATATTGTGCTTAAACGACACCAGGCAGGCGCTTCCAAAGCATTTGCACCTAATCCGGAGCATGGCAAGTTGATAAGAGATTCGGTTGCTGAGGCTGAGATAAGAATGTACCGTGAAAAATATCCCGAGGCTACAAGGTATATTGATTTTAATTTCAATAATGTGTTAGGCTATATTTCCTCTTTTCAAAATGTAGAAAATCCTGACGCTAATAAGACCCTTGGTGTTCGAATATATCCTGCACTGGATTTAAATACGAAGCAATTAACGGTTATTATTAGCCCTACAAGAAATGAAAGGGCTCTATGGAGAAATAAAAGCCTTATTAATGGAAGGGTGATTGACAGCACAGATGTAGAGGCATTTAATACAGGTTCTATATGTCCCGTTAATTGTCCTGATGAAGATAATGACATACCCTAAATAAAGAAAAGTGTTACAATACCATCATTATATTGAATTGCTTGCTTTTGGAATAGGTGTTGCTTGTTATAAAAAGACGTGGCTTATCCATTACAAAATTCTTTTTTTACTTGCTGGTTTAACATGCCTGGTTGAAATACTAGGTGGAATTCTTGCAAGTAAGTATGGAGACAATCTTTGGCTTTATAACATTTTTTCGCCAATAGAATGTCTTATAATTGTTTACTTTTTTTCCCGCATTATAATTAAGAAAAAAATAAAGCATGTAATTGCATACTCCATTCCTATGGTATTTGTATCTACACTGGTAACTTATGTTATTCACCCTAGTTTTACAGAGTATAATAGCTATGCACGTACAATCTACCTCATCTTATGGATACTAAGTTGCGGCTTCTTTTTTATAGATGTAATGATTAACTCTAATACAATGAGCCTTATAAAGCAGCCGGGTTTTTGGCTTGCGACAGGCGTATTATTTTTTAGTGTTATTTTCATAACTCTTATTAGCTTGTACCAAATATTTAGTACACTGCCGAACCACAAAATCATTTTCAAATATTTTAATATTGTTGCAAATACTTTTATGTATGTTGGGTTTGCAGGAGCTTTTTTATGTCAACATATAGCAACCAAATATTATTCGCAATCATCGCAACAAGCATAGTCTTTACCTTGTTGGTTTCTCTAATTGGTGTATTGATTTTTTTCCATAAACAGAAGGTTAAACGCCTTGATATGGAAAGAGAAATAATGCAGGCGCAGTACAAACAAACAATGCTCCAGGCACGTCT
>DASVST010000614.1:0-1752 GCA_036387965.1 Segetibacter sp.
CTATGCAAAAATGATGCAGGGGATAAAGAAGAGTTTTTCAACTGGAATTTGCTTTTACAAAAACTTACCTAACTAAAATTAATTCTGGGCAACAATTTGATTCAGCTCGGCCAGAACGACTGAAAACCCCGTTCCCCTAAAAAAATGAAAAGGCAAATTTTACTCGCTGCATTAATTCTTACTTCAACATTTTCTTTCGCCCAGGTAAAACCAGATTTTGGTATCCGAGGTGGTTTGTCGTCTGCAGGTATGCGTGGCGAAGCAGTCAATAACCTGCAGAACTTACTTGATTTTGCAGACGGTATGATAACAACAAATGACCGTCTTGGATTTTTTGCAGGAGCTTATTCTGCTATTTCGGTAAGCAAAGTAATTTCAATAGAGCCTGCTCTTTATTATACGCAGAAAGGATATACAATGACAGGTGACTTGAATATTAAAGGTGCAGAGTTTATCGGGGCAAATGCTAAGGCAAGCCTGAATGCTTCTTACATTGACCTTCCTGTTTTGATTAAGGCTAATGTGAAGGGCTTACAACTATTTGCAGGCCCACAGGTATCTTACCTTATGCAGGCTGATCTAAAAACAACTGCAGGTGTATTAGGTTTTAATTTATTCAATCGTAAAATGAATGCGACGGAACAATTCAACCGTTGGGATGCAGGTGTTACAGGAGGAATAGGTTACCAATTTGCTAATGGGATAAACATTATGGCTTCTTATGATCATGGCTTATCAAAAGTAGATGCTGATAAAAATCTGGAGTCGTATAACCGTTCTTTTAAAGTTGGACTAGGTATGAGTTTCTAATGAAGATTTAATTTGTAAAGGCACCATACGGTGCCTTTACTCACTTCATTTAATAATGTCAACGTTGATATTAAATCAGATATGACGATACAATTATTATCTTCTATAATTTTACATTTTAAAAGCTGTATACATGCTGAGATTTTAATGATGTAAAAACTATGTAATTGATGAAAAGATTAAGGATACATTTTGTTTATTGGATATTACCTACTCTTATAACTTTAAAATGTATTCTTATATATTTCTTTAATTTTTTTGGTTCAAGTCATATTATTTCTCCTGAAGTAAATAGGGAGTTTGGAATATTAGAAAACCTGCAGCTTTTATTAATTATAATAATTCTCTTAATAGCAATAAGGGCTGTGCGACTAAAGGAAAATAAACCTGAAAAATATCTTTTCTCGTTTATAGCTGCTTTGTCTCTGTTCTTTCTTTTTGAAGAGATTGATTATGGCTTGCACTATTATGAGTTGTTCTCGGATAATATAAAAAATACTACGATCAGGAACATTCATAATAATGGAAAGATTACAAGTGTTTTTAAAATGACTGCTTATATAATCTTAGTAGTGTTTTTTGGAATCTTCCCCTTGATTTCAGCAAAAATAAAACAAAGAGTTCCCTTTCTAAACTACATCGGCCCATCAAAAAATATTGTAAGTGCTACCATCAGTTTGTTCGTGTTGAACGAATTGGCTTTCTATTTATACCACCAAAATTTTCATTCAAACCGCTCTCTGGATGGTAATGTATCAGAGTTTGAAGAATTTATGACGTATTATATAGTTATGCTGTATATAATGGAACTGGCAAATACTGGTAAAAAGTTTCAGGTCCTTTCTTTTAATGCTGCTTCGAGGCATAAAGTATTGTAGGTCTGTTGCTAAAGCAGTAGTATTAAGGAGTGATTTGGTTGGCGCTTTTATACAACTATCCCAA
>DASVST010000615.1:0-11909 GCA_036387965.1 Segetibacter sp.
TAGGTATTCTTCAGCCAGGTGCTATTAAGTTTAGAGATTTAAATGGCGATGGAAAAGTTGATATTGATAACGACAGGCAGATCATTGGTAATCCAAACCCAAAATTTACTGGTGGCTTAAATCAACAGCTTACTTTCAAGCAATGGGATGCAAGCTTATTCGTGAATTTTTCTTATGGTAATGACATCTATAATGCTAACAAACTTGAGTTTACCAATGGCTTTACTCCAAACTCCAACCTTTTAAAAATTATGGAGAACAGGTGGAAGGTAGTAACAGAAACAGGTGAAACTGCTCAGTTTACTAATACTGCCGGAAGTGTAACTACTATATATGGAATTTCTCCTGACAGACTTGGTGCTTTAAATGCTAATGCTACTATATGGCAGCCTGCCCGTGGTACCGGTGCTGCAGCATTCATTCCGCATTCATGGGCTATAGAGGATGGTTCATTTTTACGCTTAAACAATTTAACAATAGGATACAGCCTTCCTGTAAGACGTCTTACAAGTATTAAGATGAGTAAGCTCCGTTTTTACATGACGGCAAATAATCTTGCAGTACTTACTAATTACAAAGGATACGATCCTGAGGTTAGTGTAAGAAATAACCCTTTAACACCGGGACTTGATTATTCAGCATATCCAAAAAGCAGAAGTTTCATTTTTGGAATTAATGCATCGTTTTAAATCAGATACAAAACATTTTATTTATGAAATTGAGATATTTATCTACGACCTTAACTGCACTATGCATGTTAATGGTTTTAGCAAGTTGTAAAAAATACTTAGATCAGCAACCAATTACAGATGTAACTACGCCAGCAGTTTTCAACGATGTTCCCGGTGCTTACCTTGCACTATTGGGAGTTTACAGCAGGCTTGCGGGGCAGGAAGCTTATGGTCAGCGTATAAGTTTATACTATACAGTTGATACAGATGAAATGCAGGGGCCAACCGGTACTGATGACGAAAGAAGGAACATAGCCAGGTATCAACCAACTCCAAGCAACACAGGTCTTCCCGCTCCGTTCAATCAGTTATTCCAGGGTATTGAATTTGCCAACAATGTAATTGACAATGTACCTAAAATGGCATTATATACTAATGGTACAGACCAGCAGAAAAAACAATTACAAAGAATACATGGAGAGGCATTAACATTAAGAGCTCAGTTTTACTTTGAAGCCATACGTAATTGGGGCGATCTTCCTGCGCACTTTTCATCTGCATCTAATTTAGCTGGTGCAAATCCTTTTCCAGCAAGAACTGATAGAGATACTTTGTATGATCGTTTGATCGAAGATTTGAAAGTAGCTGCAGACCTTGTGCCATGGAGAAATGAAGTAACAGCTATCGGCGATCAGGTTGATGAAAGAATAACAAAAGGAACAGTGAAAGGTTTAAGAGCAAGGATAGCACTTTACAGAGGTGGTTTTTCTTTACGCCAGCAAAGCAAAACAATGGAGCGTAAAAGCGACTATTTAAGTTTCTATCAAATTGCAAGGGATGAGTGTAACGAGATTATAAATTCAAATCAACACTCATTAAATCCAAGCTATAAAGACCTATGGAAAAACCAGGTAGGTAAACGTGTAATTGCCGATCCTCAAGGAGAGTTAATGTTCCAGGTAGGCGCGATAGGTGCAGTTGGTGCTGCTGATAGTCGCTTAGGTTTTTATGATGGACCATCAGTAAATAACCAAGGTAACCGAGCTATCAATGTACTTCCTACTTATTTTTATTTATTCGATTCAACTGATATAAGAAGAGATGTAACAATTGCTCCTTACAACGTAAATGCTGATGGCCAGACGAAAACCGGCCTCGGAGCATCAGTTTTAAACACGGGTAAGTTCCGGAGAGATTGGAATGCTGCAATTGCTCCAACATTTACCGGTCAATTTTTAGGTTTAAAATGGCAGATTCTTAGATACTCTGATGTGTTATTGATGTTTGCAGAAGCAGAAAACGAAATTAGCAACGGTCCTAACAGTGCTGCTTATAATGCTGTGAACATGGTGAGACGTCGTGGCTTTGACAAGCCAATAAGTACAGCCAATGCAGCAGTAGATCTTCCCTTAGGCCTAAGCAAGGATGCCTTCTTTAAAGCTTTAGTACGAGAAAGATCTTTAGAACTAGGGGGTGAGGGGGTTCGGAAATACGATTTGCTCCGCTGGAATTTATTAGCTGCTGCATTAGCAGAAACAAAGGTTAACTTAGGAAAGTTAGCAGCAGCCACAGCCATGACTCCGTATACTTTTATGGCGCAACCTCCCTCTTACGCTCTGAGTAATACGTTGCCAACTGCTATGTACTACTTCACTAATTCAACTGCAGATGACAGGAGCCTTTGGGCAAATTCTTTTTATGCTCCAGCCCCGGCCAATCCTCCCTTAACTGTAACAGGTAATTATACATTGTTATCGTCTGATTATGGAGTAACAGTTAGAGGCCAAACAAACGTTATTACATTACCAAATGCTACTACTAATACAGGGAGAATATACTGGGTGAGATTTACTCCTAATAATGCTGCCGCAACAACTTCTGCTTCCTGGACATATAATATGAGAGTAAATGCTGTTACCGGTCAAACAATTGACGGATCGGCAAATGCACTGATATATTCGGGTACTGTTGCTGCAACAAATCCGGCTACAGTAAATGGTCCAACAAGGTTAATAGGTTTTTATAGCAATGGAACCGGATGGATAACAGCAAATAGTGTTGCATGGCTTACTTCCGCGATCAGCACAGCTAACCTTGCAAGGTTTGCTACAGGTTTTACACCCGGCAGATCTGAGTTGTTTCCAATACCGCAATCAGCGCTAAATGCAAATTTTAATTTGAGCCAAAATCCTAATTATTAAAAGCTCTATAGATAATAACAAAAGTCCCGCATGCGGGACTTTTGTTTTAAAGTTCAATCAAATGATGAAATTGACATTACCTGCTTTACTCTTTTGTTTTTGTACGGTCAGTTGTGCGCAACAAAAACAAGTATCTGCTGTTTCTGAAGTAAATGAAGGTGCGATTGCTTTTCCAGGCGCTGAAGGTTTCGGGATGTATGCAACCGGTGGTCGTGGAGGCAAAGTAATCATCGTTACTAATCTTGATGATTCAGGTCCGGGAAGTTTACGTGAAGCAGTAAAATCAAAAAAGCCGAAAATTGTTGTATTTGCAACATCCGGTACAATACATCTTACATCGCCGCTTGAAATAGAAGCCAATACCACAATTGCTGGACAAACAGCTCCGGGTGATGGTATTTGTTTAGCTGATTATCCGGTAACAATTGGGGGGAATAATGTCATAGTTCGTTATATGCGCTTTAGAATGGGTGACAGATACCAGAACAAAGGAAAGGTTGCCGGGGCCGGACATGATGATGCTTTCTCAGCTCAAAAAAGGAGCAATATAATTATAGATCATTGCAGCATGAGTTGGAGTACTGATGAGGTTTTTTCCATTTATCGCGGGGATAGTACCACCATACAATGGAATCTTATTTCAGAACCCTTGAACTATTCTTACCACTTCGAAAAAGACGATACTGATTTTGAAAAACATGGATATGGTGGAATTTGGGGAGGCAAAAGATTATCTGCTCATCATAACTTAATTGCTCACGCGGTTAGCCGTACACCACGATTTGATGGGATCAGAAACGATCCGGAAGAGTTTGTAGATTATAGGAATAATGTGATTTTTAACTGGGTTCAAAATAATGTTTATGGTGGTGAAGGTGGTAACTACAATATTGTAAACAACTATTATAAATATGGTCCTTCAACAAGTAAAAGTGTTCAGTTTCGGATTGTTAATCCGCTAAAAACAGCAGTTATTCCCTTTGGTAAATTCTATGTTGATGGAAACTATGTTGATGGCTCCGATGAGACTACAAAAAATAATCATCTGGGCGTTGTCTTATCCAATGGATCCGAAGATGATAAGAGAACAGCACTTATACCTCAACCTAAACAATTCGCATCTGTAATCACACACGCAGCAACGGAAGCATATAACCTTATCTTACTTAAAGCGGGTGCAAGCTTTAAAAGAGACACATTAGACCAACGGGTTATAAACGATGTAAAGAACAGAACCGGAAGAATCATCGATGTTCAAGGAGGCTTTCCACACGGCAGTCCTTACGAAACAACACAGAACGCATGGCCTTCTTTACGGTCATTACCCGCACCAAAAGATTCAGATGCTGATGGAATGCCTGATGACTGGGAAAATAAGAATGGTTTAAATGCTAATGACACATCAGACTCGACACAGAACAAACTACATAAGCATTACACTAACATCGAAGTATACATTAATAGCTTAACTAAATAATCTGTTCAATATGGAACGAAGATCATTTATTCGAAACACTTCTCTCGCATCAGCGGGACTGGTACTTTCTCAAACACCTTTGTCAGCAATGGCTGCGCCGGCTGCAAAAAAGAGAGTTGCAATGATTGGTACAGGACACAGAGGTATTGGCTTTTGGGGAAAGCCCATTGTAGATAATTATAGTGATGTGATGGAATTTGTTGGCTTGTGCGATACAAATTCCGGAAGGTTAGCGTTCGCAAAATCTCATATGAATGTTGATTGTAAAACATTTACAGATTTTGATGAGATGATGCGTACTGTAAAGCCAGAGGTAGTAATTGTAACAACAGTCGACTCAACCCACGATAAGTTTATTATAAGAGCATTGGAGCTTGGTGCAGATGTTATAACAGAGAAGCCAATGACAACTGACGAAGTAAAGTGTAAAGCTATACTTGCCGCGGAAAAAAGAACGGGCAAAAAGGTAACAGTTGCATTTAACTACCGGCATGGTCCGCACATGCTAAAACTTAAAGAGTTGCTCGCAAGTAACAGAATTGGTAAAGTTACTTCTGTCGATTTCAACTGGATGCTGAATGTTTTTCATGGTGCGGATTATTTCAGGCGCTGGCATGCTTTTACCTCAAAGAGCGGATCACTTTGGGTGCATAAAGCTTCACATCATTTCGATCTTCTTAATTGGTGGCTTAACTCTGAGCCTGTAGAGGTAACAGCTTATGGAAGCTTAGAACACTATGGTAAAAACAATCCTTTTCGTGGTATAAAATGCCGTGGTTGTGAGTATAAGGACATCTGTAAATATTATAAAGACATTACAAAGGACGAATGGTTAAACAACCTGTATGTAAAAAACGAGAAGCATGATGGGTACCTGCGTGATGGTTGCGTATGGAGAGAAGAGATTGACATTTGGGATAAAATGTCTGCCCAGATAAAATATGCCAACGGCGTTACTGTAAATTATAGTCTTACTACTTACTCACCCTACGAAGGCTGGAAAATCGCATTCAATGGTCATGATGGAAGAATAGAAACATGGCAGGATATTCCTTACCAGGAGCAAAGTCCATTAAACCAGGAACAAAAACATGCTATCGAAATGAGCCAGGACAAAGATGTTGTTCCGGGTGTGTTTAGAGAAATTTTTGTTATGGATAATTTCGCAAAACAGCATGAGATAATCAAAGTGCCTCAATATAGTGGTGGTCATGGTGGAGGCGATAAAAGAATGCATAACCGTATATTCAGAAATCCAAAAGATAATCCTCACAACATTTTAGCCGGAACAAGAGATGGCGCTATGTCGCTTTTGATTGGTGTTGCAGCTCGCAAAAGCATTGCTCAAAAACGACCGGTGAAGATTACAGAACTAACTGACCTGGTTCCAAAATCAATCAGATCATAATTTTTTGAACAATGAAAAAGTCTTCTTCAACATTTATTTTGATGCTGTTTTTAATGGCTTTTGCTCCACCTAAAAAACAGATCAAAGTGTACTTAATAGGCGACTCTACAATTTCAATCAAAGAGGTAAAAGCATATCCTGAAACAGGTTGGGGAATGCCGTTTGCTTATTTCTTTGATTCAAGTGTTGCTATAGATAACAGGGCAAAGAACGGTCGCAGCACCAGAACATTTCTTTCTGAAAATTTATGGCAGCCGGTAGAAAAAAGTTTAAGAGAAGGAGATTATGTTTTTATTCAATTTGGTCATAATGATGAGTCTCCTGAAAAAACTGATCGTTACACTACACCAGAGCAGTATAAAAATAATCTGATAAAATTTGTAGAAGAAACTCGAAAGAAAGAGGCGAATCCCGTTTTACTTACACCAGTAAGCAGGCGGAAATTTAAAGATGGGAAGCAGGTAGAAACTCATGAAGTTTATTCGAAGATTGTAAGAGAACTTGCCGCACAATATAAAGTGCCACTTATAGATTTGGATAAAAAAAGCCAGGAGCTGTACCAGAAGTTTGGTGAGGAAAATTCGAAATTATTTTTTCTTCAACTCGAGCCTGGAGAACATCCAAATTATCCAGCAGGAAAGAACGACAATACACACTTCAATGAATTAGGTGCAAGGAAAATTGCTCAAATAGTTTTGTCAGAAGTGAAAAAGCTGAAGCTTGAACTTGCAGAACGCATTCGTCCACCCTTGCCAGTAAAACCATAAATGAATGAAGAAACTGCTGCTTTCTTTTTTGTTGGTTTTTAATTGTCTTGTACTTTTTAGCCAAAAGAAATGGGTAGTAGCACAAGATGGTTCAGGAGCTTTCAAAACCATTCAATCTGCGTTTGACAAAATTCCCGTAGGTAATAAAAGACCTCTTACAATATTTATTAAGAATGGCATTTACAAAGAAAAACTCCATTTAGACTCAGGTAAAAACTTCATTACACTTATTGGCGAAGACAAGTTCAATACCATACTTACCTATAATGACCACACCGGTAAAATCTCGCCTAAAGGAGATACGATAAATACAAGAACCTCAGCAAGCTTTGTTGTAAAAGGAGATAACTTCACGGCACAAAATCTCACCATACAAAATGACGCGGGTTTTACTGCTGGCCAAGCTGTGGGTTTAGAAGTACAAGGGGATAAAGCAATAATATTGAACTGTCGCATAATTGGTAACCAGGACATTCTTTTTACTAATAGCGATAAGAGCAGGCAATACTACAAAAATTGTTATATAGAAGGAACTACTGATTTTATTTTTGGATCTTCTACCGCCTGGTTTGAACAATGCCACATCCACAGTAAAAAGAACTCTCATATCACCGCTGCTTCAACACCTAAGGAGCACGAATACGGATATGTTTTCAACGACTGCATTTTAACAGGTGATTCAACTTTACACAATGTTTCTTTGGGAAGACCATGGCGGCAACATGCAAACGTTATCTTCATGCACTCGTATATTGGCCAACATATCATGCCTAAAGGTTGGGCTAACTGGAACAATACAGATAATTACAAAACGACCCGCTATTCAGAATACAAAAATTATGGTCCGGGATCAAGTACATCTGCGAGGATTGAGTGGGCTAAACAATTAAACATAGAATCAGCAAAATCAGTAATTGTAAAAAATGTTTTCCGTGGCTGGAATCCATTAATTGCTGAACAAAAATAAAATCAGGTTATGCAAAAGAAATTAGGTCTGTTATGTACATGTACTTTATTTGTTTCAGTAGCTGTAGCACAAATAAGCAATATGGATCAATCATCGAAAAAAGAAAAAAAGCTATTGCAAAGAGTAGATGCTTTACACAAAGCAATTTTTCAGACAAAGGATTCATTAGTGCTAAAGAGTCTTGTACATGAAAAAGTTACTTATGGTCATTCAGGCGGTGCAATAGAAGATAAAACTGCTATGATACATAAGGCAGTAACGAGTCCAACTGCTTACAAGAATATCACACAGGGAAAACTCAGTACATCATTTATAAAAAAAACAGCCATCGTTCGAATTATACTCCGCGCAACATCTATTGAAAGCGGCAACGAATCTCCACTTGATCTCAGCATATTGCAAGTATGGATTAAGAAAAGTGGCAACTGGCAAATACTTGCAAGACAGGCAGTAAAAATTGCATCTAAAAAACAGTAAGCACAATCACACATTATGGAACAGAAACCTATCAATACTGCACTTTGTTCGTTTGGGATGAGTGGCTGGGTTTTCCATGCACCATTCATTAATGTTCACCCTGGATTTAATCTTTATGGTGTTTGGGAAAGAACAAAGAACCTTGCAGAAGAGAAATATCCTGGTATAAAAACTTTTAGATCATTAGATGAGTTGCTGAACGATGACGCAGTTGAACTGGTGGTAGTAAATACACCCAACGCAACTCATTATGACTATGCAAAAAAGGTGCTGCTTGCGGGTAAGCATGTGATCGTTGAAAAGCCTTTTACTACTGAAGTAAGCGAAGGAGAAGAATTGATCGAATTAGCGGCATCCACGGGTAAGGTGCTCTCGGTATATCACAACCGCAGGTGGGATAGTGATTATAGAACTGTAAGTCAAATAGTAAAAGAAAATTTATTAGGAGAGATAGTTGAGGCAGAGATACATTATGATCGGTTTAAACAGGAGTTGAGTCCTAAAGTTCACAAAGAAACCCCAGGTCGCGGTACCGGCGTTTTATATGATCTTGGGTCGCATTTAATTGACCAGGCTCTACAATTATTTGGAATGCCAGATGCTGTTTTTGCTGATATACTTGCATTGCGTACAATTTCAAAGGTTGATGATTACTTTGAAGTGTTACTTTATTATCCTAATCTGCGGGTACGCTTAAAGGCAACCTATGTGGCAAAGGAAACAGTTCCCGCAACTGTTATTCACGGTACAAAGGGATCCTTTTTAAAGCCCAAGGCCGATGTTCAGGAAGATATGCTTCAGGCTAATATAAGCCCGTCTATTGAAGGCTGGGGCACAGAAGCCGAAGAAGGAAAAGGTTTACTCAACACAATAAAAGATGGCGTAGATATTAGAGAGTATATCACATCCGAGCGTGGTAATTATATGGGGTATTATGAAGGTGTTTATGAAGCAATAAGAAATAATAATCTTGTACCTGTATCTGCAGAAGATGGTTTGAATGTCATTAAAATCATCAAAGCTGCAATGCAAAGCAATTCAGAGAAGAGAGTGATTGAGTTATTAAGTTAGTAGTAAATGAAGATGCTTTTCATAATAATTTTATTTGTTGCATCTGGTGCATCTGCGCAGCAAAAGATTATACCTCGTGATACATCTTTTACCATCCACAGCGCTTATGTAAAGGAAAAAAAGAAGTATCCATTTATTGAAATAGCCGAACCTCCAATACCAAATAATATTTCGATCCAGAGGGATATTGTCTATACTTCCATAAAACAAAGAGAACTTCATCTTGATGTTTATTATCCAAAAAACAAAAGGCAGAAATATCCCGCTGTGCTACTTATACATGGTGGTGGGTGGAAGTCAGGAGATAAATCTCAGAACGAAGCGATGGCTCTGCAACTTGCATCCAAAGGCTATGTAGCTGTTACGGCAGAATATCGCCTTTCTACCGAAGCTCAGTATCCTGCAGCCTTGTATGACTTAAGACAAGCCATAAGATGGATGAGAACCAATGCTGGTAAGTACGGGTTGAACAAAAATAAAATTGCTGTTTTAGGAGTATCCGCAGGCGGTCAATTAGCTGCTTTACTCGGCACCACTTATGACCACAAAAAAGTTGGAGGCCGGAAGATCAAAAAACGCATTAACTCAATACAGGCGATCATCGATATCGATGGTATACTCGCTTTCAAACACCCAGAATCCGCAGAGGGCAAAATGGCCGCTGAATGGCTGGGAGGAACATATGAAGAAAACCCCGTCGTTTGGCAAGAAGCGTCAGCATTAACTCATGTTGGCAAAAATACTCCGCCAACACTGTTCATCAATAGTTCTAATCCGCGTTTTCATGCCGGTCAAAACGATTTCATCAACAAGCTGCAGCCATACAGAATTTATCATGAAGTACATACCATACCAGATACCCCACACACGTTCTGGTTATTTCATCCATGGTTTCGACCTACAGTAGACATAGTCTCCTCTTTTTTGAATAGAATTTTTAAGTGAAAAACTAACCTTTTTACGCAACCGATATCGGGAACGATTGCATAAATAAACTCCTCTAAAACCCTCATTTTTACCCATTATCTGTGTAGACTTGTTGTATAACTGCTAGCGGCGCACGGTATGAACTTTGTGTCTGTTCGATATCTCATCACTTCTTTTGAAAATACATATGCGTATACTATCTTTTGTTCTTGGTCTAATTGTTATTTCTTCCGGTTTGTTATTCGCGCAAACAACTAAGCAGTCTGCTGATCCATTTAAAACGCATGGAATTAAAGTAGCACCAACTTCTTTCAAAAAAGACACTTTTAACATCCTTAAATATGGTGCTAAGGCTGATGGAATAACCCTGAATACGACCAGTATTAATGATGCTATTGTAACTTGTAGTAAAAAGGGCGGCGGAGTAGTTTTAGTTCCAAGAGGCTTATGGCTTACCGGGCCGATAGAGTTGAAAAGCAATGTAAACCTGCATTTACAACGCGATGCAATTTTATTGTTTACGCCAGATTTTAATCAATATAAATTGATAGAAACTAACTGGGAAGGATTAGGTGCTATGCGTAATCAGTCGCCTGTTTCAGCTACAAATGCAACAAACATTGGCATTACCGGTTATGGTATAATTGATGGTTCTGGCGATGCATGGCGAATGGTAAAAAAGGAGAAGCTAACTGAATCTAACTGGAAGAAATTAGTTGCCTCAGGTGGCGTGTTAAGTGACGATAAAAAAACATGGTATCCTTCAGCAAAATCATTGGCAGGCTCTAAGACAACTTTGCCTGGAGTAATACAAGCTGGAAGAACACAAGCTGACTACGAAAGCATCAAAGATTTTCTTCGACCTAATTTATTGGTACTTACAAAGTGTAATAGAATTCTTTTGGAAGGAGTTACTTTTCAAAACTCAGCTGCTTGGTGTGTACATCCTTTGATGAGTGAGAATATCACGATAAGAAATATCTCTGTGAAGAATCCGTGGTATGCACAAAATGGAGATGGACTTGATCTTGAATCATGCAAAAATGTTCTTTTAGAAAACAGCGTATTTGATGTTGGCGATGATGGTATTTGTATAAAGTCAGGAAGGGACGAACAAGGTCGCCGAAGAGCAATGCCTACGCAAAATGTGATTGTCAACAATTGTGTTGTTTACTCTGCGCATGGTGGCTTTGTAATTGGAAGTGAAATGAGCGGTGGAGCAAAAAATATTTATGTTTCTGATTGTTCGTTTATTGGAACAGATATTGGTCTTCGCTTTAAAACAACTCGTGGTCGTGGTGGCATCGTTGAAAATATTCATATCAAGAATATCAACATGAAAGATATAATTGGCGAAGCTATTTTGTTTGACATGTATTATGCAGCGAGAGATCCTATAGCACTTGCAGGCGAGAATCGTGAACCACCAAAAGTGGAAGCTTTGCCTGTTACTCTTGAAACTCCTCAGTTCAGAAACTTCCATATAAATAATGTTGTTTGTAATGGTGCTGAAAAGGCAATCTTCGTTCGTGGACTGCCAGAAATGAATGTGCAGAATATAGTTATGGAAAACATGGTGATCGCTGCAAAACATGGGCTTGACTTCACCGAAGGAAATAATATTCAATTAAAGAATGTAAAGGTTTTAGTTGATGAAACTAACCCTGTAGCCAATCTTCACAACAGCAAAAATATTTTGTTGAATGAGTTTGCCTATAACAACGATGCTGAAGTATTACTTAAAGTTACCGGTGACAAATCGAGCGGAATTAAGGTAACAAATACTGATACAAATAAAGCCAAGAAAAAGCTTGAACTAAACTATGGTGCTGGAACAAACGCTGTAGAAATTAAATAGACGAATGAGAAGAATTGTAACGATATTTTTTCTAACCGTGCTTTCATTTGCTGATGTAAATGCACAGAACATTCCTTACTCCCAA
>DASVST010000616.1:0-8410 GCA_036387965.1 Segetibacter sp.
ATGATAATGTTTTAGGTGCTATCAGCCGTATACCAAGACATTACTTTCTCGACTCAGCTTTTGATAAAATCGCATATGAAGATCGGGCCTTCCCCATAGGTGAAGGACAAACAATCTCTCAGCCTTATACTGTAGCGTATCAATCTCAGTTATTGCAGGTGAAAGCCTTTGATAAAGTTTTAGAAATAGGAACAGGCAGCGTTTACCAGGCAAGTGTTTTGGCAGAAATAGGAGCTATAGTTTATACAATAGAAAGGCAGAAAAAATTGTTTGAGACCAACAAAAACTTCATATTCAAAGCTAAGTATCCTAACATTAAATTTTTTTATGGTGATGGATTTGAAGGCCTACCAACCTATGCACCATTTGATAAAATAATAATAACAGCTGCTGCTCCATTTATACCACCCAAACTTCTTGCACAATTAAAAACTGGTGGTAAAATGGTTATACCTGTTGATGCAGGGCAATACCAAAAAATGCTTCGGCTTACAAAAAAAGAAGACGGTTCAGTTATGGAAGAAGAGTTTGAAAACTTTTCATTTGTACCAATGCTAAAAGGAAAGAACGACTAAAAAGATGTTCTTAAAATAAAAAGCAGGCTTAAACTAAGCCTGCTTTTTATTGAGTATGCTTAATGTATTATTGAGCTATATCAACTCCACCATCAACAGCTCTGTCATTTCTTCTCTTAAACAAATTAGGATCGAATTTACCAAACCTATAATTTAAGTTTAAACGTAAGATTTGTGGATCTCTTCTTCTTTCTGATATCTGTTTGAAAAACGGTGATTCAGAATAAGTGCTGAATAATTGAGTTCTGAAAATATCATTCATAGAAAGAGTAAGTGATGCCGACGTTCCACCTTTCCATGTAAAATCTTTTCTTAGTCCCATATCAAAACTATAGCGGGGATTTATAAACCCCTGCGCTGTTGCAGATGGTCCACCACCACCAAACATCATAGGTCCGCCACCACCACGTCCGCCTCCTCCACCACCACGTCCACCTTCATTAGGCAACACGGTTCTTGCATAATAATCACCGGAAAATTGAAGAGAGTAAGCCTTAGGTAATTTGAAGCTATTATTCATTTTTACAAACCAGCTCGTACGTTGATTTTTTACATCAGGATTTTTGCCGGTAGGATCTTGCAGGTTAATGGTAGAGTTAAATAAGTTGAAGTTTACGGTACCATCCCACCATTTTGTTACAGGCATTCTGTTAGTTAACTCAAGCCCATAAGTAACACTACTATTAGCGTTAACAAACGTATTTAGAATAACAGAATCCAATTTAGAAAATTTACGCTCTACGTCTGGGTTAGCTGCATAAAATTGAAAACGTGTTATAAGGTTTGTATTATACTTTCCAAAAGCACTCACTAAAAAATTAGCCCCTCTTGCATAACTGTTGTTATATGAAACTTCGAATGATTGTGTGAACTCAGGCTTTAATCCTGGATTACCTATGCTAACATTCTGCACATCTGAATAATCATAGAAAGGTAATAATTGAAAAAAGTTCGGCCTGTTAATTCTCCTGGAAAAATTGATCTGTACGTCTTCTTTATCTGATAATTTATGCGTTACGAAAACGCTTGGAAATAGAGAGAGAGGTAGCTTTACTTCAAATGATGAATCTGTTCTTTCATCTCTACCATTATAAACCGAACTTTCGGCTCTTAATCCTAATTGGTAACTCCAGTTGTTTACTTTAATACTGTAGGTACTATATGCTGCATAAACCTTATCTAAGTAGGTAAAGTTGCTACTTATGCGTTTACTGTTAATATACCGAACCGAATCGTAATCATAAAGAGACTGGTTATTAGATGTAGCAACATCATTAATAGATGCTCTTAAACCAGCTTCAAATTTTTGTTTTTCAGAAATAGGATTTGAGTAATCTGTTTGAAAAACAAAGTTATTTGTATTGCCGAATCCTTCAGATTTTTGATAATCCGGACGGTTTTTACGTGTATTATCCAGACGATAAGTATTTGTATTTATAATACTTATACTCTCATTCTTACCTTGGTTAAAGTTTGCATCAGCCGTTAACGTATGGCCATTTTTTGCAAAATTATGTTTGAAGCTAAGCTGCGATCCTATTCTTCTGAAAGAAGCATCAGAATTTAATTTTATCAATTGGTAAATTGATTCTGATGGATTTTTTATTGAATCTATATTATTACGTTGAAAGTCTTCAGTATCTGCATTGCCTTTTGAAAGACTCGCCGTAACAGAGATGGTGTTTCTGTTATCGATAAAATAATCAAAACCACCTCTTCCAAAACCAAATAGGTTTTTATTGATAGGATTACTTGTTTGGTAGAGGCGGCTTAAAGTTGGAAGCAGTGTTGTTCTATCTGTAGTAGACTCACTTATTGATCTGCGCCTGAATAGGTTTGCGCCACCAAAAAAGTTGATTTTATTTTGCCTTACGTTTATATCTCCACCTAATTGAAATCCACCTCGTGTATCGGTTCCGGTACGGAGGCTACCATTATAGCCAACTTTCTTATTCTTCTTTAAAACGATATTTAAAATACCTGCATTACCACCTGAAGCATCAAATTTTGCTGAAGGGTTTGTAATCAATTCTACTGATTCAATAATATCAGCAGGAATCTGATCCATTGTAAGTGTTGTTGGTCTGCCATCAACAAATAGTTGTGGTGTTGCATTTCTCAGTGTTACATTACCATCAATATCTACACTTAAAGATGGAATGCTTTTCATTATCTCAGTTGCGGTTTGTCCGGCACTTGTAAGATTTTTATCTACATTAAATATTTTTCGGTCAACACCCATTTCAAATAAACGTCTTGTAGATGTTACAGTAACAGTACCTAAATCTGATGGGTCTGCCTCTATCTTGATATTACCTAAATCCTTATCAAGCATATCTGCACTCATGCCCCCTGGTCTTGATGCAAAAGAGACCTTCTGAGAAATTGATTTGAATCCTACTGCAGAAATTTTTAATTCGAAGTTTCCCATGACAGGTACTCTTTCAATACTAAAATCGCCGTTTGCTTCTGATATAACAGTTCTTAAAACTTGTTGGGTTGCTTTTCTCGTAGCGGTGTCCATTCTGCCACCTACCAACTGAAGTGTGGCACCATCTACACCTTTGCCTGATTTACTGTCTACTACCTTTCCGTAAAAATGTCCTGTCATATTTCCGCCTGCACCGCCAGGTCTGCCTCCACCAGGAGGTTGAGCAAAAACTGTAACGCAAAGTAGTAGTGCTAAAAATGTAAATAATTCTTTTCTCATGTATTGTGCTTTAATTTCGAGGTGCAAAAGTCGTTGACTTCACTTTAACATAGCTCATAAAAAATGATAAAAGGGGTGTAACGTCCTTTTTTTCGGTGTATACAGTAAATCAGCAGAATAATGGAGTGTTAAGCCGCAAGTACCGTTATTAAAACTTGTGCCATACCAATTATAAAGCCTAGCACAGCTCCGATAATTTCAATGAACCTGAACTCTTTAGTCATTATCTGGTAGAGAATATCTTCGAGTTTATCACTTGAAAAGTTGGTAACCTTCTGCACAACTATAGCTTCTAAATCCAGGTCTGATTGCAGGTTTGACATGTAATTTTTCATGAGCACAGGAAACAACTCTTCAAGTTCTTTTAAAAAGATCTCCTTCATTTGATCTACGATCTTATCGCCTATAAACATTTTAAGCATAGGCATTTGCTCACCAAGCTTCTCCCTAAGAAAAACATCAATATGCTGTTCTACAAAGGGCATTATCTTTTTTAGATTATCTGCACTAGTAATTTTTCCTTCTATTTCCTGGAAGGAGATCAATTCGCTGCTTACGAGTTTGCCCAACTTTTCTGCGAACTGCCGCTGCCGTTTAGGAAAAATGCCCTGAAAGGTTATTCCTGATATTTTGGTCGGCTTCTGTGGATGGAAAAGCATTTTTATTGCTATCCAGTTGGTTATCCACCCTATAAATGCAGAGATTAGAGGTATAAGAAAAAGCCACCAGTTCATTCGCTTCAGTTTTTAAATAATAAAAAACCTTGTCGTATTGTGCAACAAGGTTTAGATATTATGGGAGACCGATGGGTCTCGAACCCACGGCCTTCAGAATCACAATCTGACGCTCTAACCGACTGAGCTACGATCTCCGTTTATCGGCTGCAAAAATAGGGAAAAAGAGTTTTTAGAAATAAATTATCTAACCTCTTTTAAAGTCAACGTGTACCCCATGTTATTCATCCTTACAATTAAAGGATTTTGTTCGTCTGTTAATATGCTCAAGGTCTTTTTGCCAGCAGTGTCTTCATTAGCAATATCGTAAATTGTAACAATCTTATCTTTCCCCTTATACTTTATTTTTAAGGTTGAAGCCCTTTGCCTTACGAACCTTTCTGATCCCGAACCTAAGTTCATTGTTGTCGTTTTGTCAACACTGGCAAGATCGCGCCAGCTGTTTTTACTTAACCAAATTACACTACCGGTTGAAAGTGCTGGATTATTACTTTCGAACACGATAGGGTAGTCACTTGCGTTGTTAACCGCATTACTTTCGATGGTTACTTTACCCTGCTGTTTTTTCTTAGGTATATTATAGTCGAAACTTATGGCATCTCCATAACTAGTAACCTTCAAGGTTGCATCGAACGTTTCTTTTCCGGTATTTACTTTATAAACAAGAATGTCGCCCTTCTTAACTTGAAATGTTGAATGCTTGCTATTAAAGAACCTGCTTGTGGTTGGACGGGGATTATATTGGGCTTCGCATACATTTACAAATGCTGCCAACACTAAAGACAATATAATTTTCTTCATAGTAAAACGTTTATTGAGAGATATTTAAAACCATGCCATCTCTTATACTTTATTATTACCGTTCTTACACTAAAACCTTGTTAAGATAGATACTGTAATAACCGAGGAATATTTTTTGCATTATTTTTGAGAACAATGAATCAAATAATAAATTTTATGCTAAAACGTAAGGTGTTGCCTATAGTGCTGGTTATATTTTTTGCCGGTAGTTTCTGGGCATTTAAATCTATGGGAGAAGATGGCAAGTCTTTATCTCAACAACAAAAAATACTTACATCATTAGCAGCTATAATTGAGAAGGATCATTACAGCCCTAAACAAATAAACGATAACTTTTCTAAGGAGATTTTCAATAAATTTTTAAAGGAAGTTGATGGAGAGAAAAATATTTTTCTGCAATCGGATATTAAAACTTTAAGAAAATACGAAACTCATATAGATGATGAGCTACATGGCGCAACCATGCAGTTATTGCCAGCTGTTAATGAAATTGTGAGTAAAAGAATTCAGGAGACACACCTGCTTTATAAAGATATTCTTGCAAAACCATTTGATTTTACTGTTAACGAAACATTCGTGTTAGATAAAGATAAACTTGAATGGGCTACAACAGATGCCGAAAGAAAAGACAGGTGGAGAAAAAAGATCAAATACTTAGTATTAGAAAGGTATACAACTTTATTAGAAGAACGTACTGCTAATAAGGATAAGAAGGATTACGTAGTAAAATCAGATAAGGAGTTAGAGAAGGATGCACGGGATAGAGTACTGAAGATAATGGACAGAAACTATGAGCGGACGAAGGTGAAATTTAATGATGAAGAAAGATTCAACCTTCTCATCAATACTATTACTTCACACATGGATCCTCACTCAGATTATTTTCCGCCGGTAGAGAAAAGATCATTTGATGAGCAGATGAGTGGTAAATTCTACGGCATAGGTGCTTCTTTAAAGGAAGAAGAAGGTGTAATAAAAATAAATACCCTTTTAACCGGAAGCCCCGCATGGAAAAGGGGTGAAATTCAGGTTGGAGATGTTGTGACGAAAGTAGCACAAGGTAAAGGTGAGCCTGTTGACTTAACCGGTTATTTTGTTGAGGATGCAGTAAAAATAATTCGCGGAACAAAAGGTACAGAAGTACAGCTAACCCTGAAGAAGCAAGATGGCTCAATAAAAGTTGTGTCGCTAATACGGGATGAAATTGTACAGGATGAGGGTTTTGCAAGAAGCGCCATCGTTAACGGAAAAAATAAAATCGGTTACATCTTCCTTCCTGAGTTTTATGCAAATTTTGATGATCCGAATGGTGCCCGTTCTTTTGTAGACGTTGCAAGAGAAGTGCAGAAGCTGAAAAATGAGAATGTTGATGGGATTGTTCTTGATCTGAGAAACAATGGCGGTGGTTCGTTAATGGATGTGGTGAATATGGTTGGCCTGTTTATTCCTGATGGTCCTATTGTTCAGGTAAAATCGAAAGATGAAAAGCCAATGGTTTTAGGAGATAATGATAAGTCAGTTTTATATTCCGGCCCGTTAGCTGTTATGGTAAATGAATTTAGTGCATCAGCTTCCGAAATATTTGCTGCAGCTATACAGGATTATGGTCGCGGTATTGTAATCGGTAGTTCATCAACATACGGAAAAGGTACTGTGCAGCGTAACATACCTTTCGGAAAGCCTTTAGATTTCTTTACGGGACGTACAGAATTTGGTGCCGTTAAACTAACACTTCAAAAATTTTATAGAGTTAATGGAGGTTCAACACAGCTGAGGGGAGTAACCCCGGATGTTATTGTTCCGGACGAGTACGAGTACTTAAAATTTAGAGAGAAGGACAACCCGGATGCATTAAAGTGGGATGAAATTCCTAAGACCAGTTACAAGATGTGGGACGGGGGTATTGATTTAGCAGCAGTAAAAGCAGCAAGCCAAAAAAGAGTAAATGAGAATGCTGCTTTTAATCTAATTAAAAATAATGCACAGTGGCTTGCAAAGCAAAATGATAAAGAATATCACTTACAGCTTGAAAAGTATCTTGCTGAACAAAAGCTAATAAAAGCTACTGTAAAACAAAACAGTACGCTAACAAAGCTAAAAGACTCCCTACAAGTTGTAGGTTTAGGGGTGGATACGAATAAATATGAAAATGTAGATAAAGACAAAGGTGAGAGATATAAAAACTGGCTGAAGAATCTTCGTACAGATATTTACCTGGATGAAACGGCCAAAGTTATCAACGACATGATAACGTTGAAAAGACCAGTTGCAAAAAACTAGTATAAAAAGGGAAGTAGTTGTATTTAGGGTGAATTGAACTTCAACCAAAATAAGTATAACTGCTTCTCTTTTTTTGTATATTTATGTGCAGAAATAATGATCTCTCCTACAGCTCCAAACTCCTATAAGAGCGAGTTGTACAAAATGATTATTTTTGAGCCAAACCAATCCAAATGTTATTTAATTCTATGAATTTCATACGTCAAAAGTGTGCCAATTTTCTATTTGTTGAGAAGGTTAAATCGTTTGTACTTCTGGTTTTTTGTAGCTCGCTTCTTTTCTCCTGCACGTCATCTAAAGACGTTACCTATTTTAATGATTTGAGTGATTCTCAATTAGTAAGGTTGCCATCAGTACCATCTCCGGAAGCTGTTATTATGCCCGATGATGTTTTGGCCATTCGATTTGCCGGTGCCAATCCAGGAACCGAAGAGTTATTTAATAGATACGGCATGGCATCAAGCCAGGCAGGCGTAGGAGGTGAATACCAGGTAGATCCTTCAGGCAATATAAATGTATATAGACTTGGCAACATAAGAGCAGCTGGGTATACCCGCGAACAGTTTAAAAGAATACTAACTGATAGTGTTAGTACATACCTAAAGTCTCCCGTTGTAACAATTAGATTCCTCAATTTCCGGTTTACAGTACTTGGAGAAGTCAGAACTCCGGGTTCCTTTGTATTGCCAACTGAAAAGGTAACAATCTTAGAAGCTTTGGGGCAAGCTGGTGATATGACACAATTTGCACGTCGAAACTCCGTTAGAGTTATTAGAGATAGTAGTGGTAATAGAGAAATAGGCATGATTGACTTTAATCAGAAAACTGTGTTTACCTCTCCATATTACTTTTTAAAGCGTGGAGACGTAGTATATGTTGAACCTCAAAAGAGCAAGGCAGACTACGAATCCGTTACCAGGGTTACTTCCATAGTTGCAACTATGATGAGTATACTGGCAGTAACGCTTACTATCCTGAATATTCAGAAATAATCCGAAACAAAAAGAAAATTCTCAATACCCGTTGAAATGAGTTACCCTGTAAACAGTGCTGACAACGATTTTTCGATTCCAGCTGCAAGCCAGTTTGATGTAAAGAAATTTGTTTACAAAATCATTGGATTGCTGCCTTGGTTTATTCTAAGCTTAGCAATATGCTATTTCACTGCCCAACTATATTTAAGATATACAATGAAGGTATATCATATCTCTGCCTATCTTCTTATCAAGGATATGAATGAAGGTGGGAGCTCTGATTATAAAGCTCTGAAAGAAATGGGCTTAATTAATGGCAGCAAAGATGTTCAGAAC
>DASVST010000617.1:0-3133 GCA_036387965.1 Segetibacter sp.
GTTTGCCAAAAGAATGATCGAGCCGACAAAGAAATTGAACTTCAAATTAAGTCCGGCACACGCAAGTGCCTTCTATGTATACCTGATGAAACTACCCATTGATGTTGACCTGGTTTGGGCTAACAACTTCCGGCAGCAACTGTGCGACCTGTTACACCAGCAATTATTTTTCGACCGGCATGTAGATATAGAATCGGTACCGGTAACCCTTGCAGATTATGAGTTTGGAGAATAGGAGCAAGACAAAAATCATTTCTTCCTCAGTCGGTAACGGAGCTCTTTCCAAAGCCATTTTATAGGCGTGGATATCAGCCACCATATACCGGAGCAAAGCGCTACCATGATATTCAACCGCGAATTATTCATTCGGTAAAATATAAAAAATTTTCAGAAAGAACAATGGCTCCTATTCTAACGCTCTAAACAAATTTTTTAATTATGACTAAACTTCAACAGTCAGCTATTGATCACCTTTTTACAGGAGGATACCTCTTAGCCCGTGATAGAAGAACAAATACTAAAGGGAAAAATTTTTTGAGATTTACGCTCTACAAAGGAAAAAGAATTCCGGTCCGCATTTACCATGAAAGAACGTTGGGGGACATATTGAAATTATGCAAAAAAGATAAGCATGGCATTCTAACCCTGAACCTAAATCTTGTTCGGCAACTGCGTAAAAACAGCTATATAAAGTCAACCTACCTGGATATTAAAAAAGCCACGGTATGAACAAAAAAGATATGCCGGGTTGCATCGGTTACCTCATGGGTTTCCCGGTGCTTGTGTTTCTGTACATGCTCGAATGCATTCCAAGGTTATTTACATTATTTAAAAGAAAGCATCGCTAGTCTAAATGTCGAAAGGCCATCACATACAACTGTCAAAGAACACCATCAGGTACATCAAAACCAATTATGAAAAGATGTCGAATAGAGAGTTGGCAGCTGCTATTGGTTTGAAACTTCAAAAGCTGGAGGACCAGAAGAAGGTACGCAGGCGAGAGCCATTGTTTAAAAACAAGGTAGTAGACTATACTCAACTGATATCGGTGCGCATTGATAATAAAACCATCATTTATGCAAAGCCAGGCGAGGACATAGAAGCGGTAAAACGAAAGTTCAAAGGCTCATTAAAAGCTTCCTGATACAGGGACGTACTTCTGACGATGAGTGATTTATAATGTTTTAAAAGCAATGATATGGAGAACAGTATTGTTCAGCAGTTGATTGACTTTGCTAAAGCTGAAAAGGAAAAAGCAGATAAAGTTGAAAGTGATAGTGTATTGGCGCTATACCATGAAGGGAAAAGCGCTGCTTTTTCTGATATTATTCTCAAGGCTGAATTGCTTCTAAAGAAGCATCCGAATAGCGATGCATTGTATGCGAAGGGCACGGTTACTCGCAAGGAAATTGAGGCATCAATACAGGCTAAAAAAGAAGCAATCAAAACTATAAAAACAGAGATAGTTGAACTTTCAAAACAATCGCTGCTATTCTCTGATGAAGAACAATGGTTCACCGAAAAACTAGAAACGGTAACATACCGTGAAAACAGAAAGAAGGTTTCAGTTGAAAAGCTGATAGGTCGTCGGCACTGGAACGAAGATTTCCGTTGTGAAAATACTGGCAAAGTTATCACTATAGAAAGAAGCGAAGTAATAAGGATTGACGGACAATGGGAATGGTAGTGCTTTCGCCTAACGTGAAGTGTTGCTGTAGTAGCGATACTTGAAAAAATAAAGTTCAATTAACAACTAAAAGCATAATTATGAAAAATGATGAAATTAAGAAAGTTCAGCCGCTATTACAGCCACACAATGTTGTGCGTTCGCCTTTATGGCAAGAGGTTGCACATTTGTACTTAGGATGTGAGGTACTCGCAACATACAATAATGTTTCTGATAGTCGTGGTTACCTAACAGGCATAACTAACGGTGGGACTGAATGTGAAATTCAACTCATACTGGAAGATGGCTTTAATGTTGAGGAAGAACCATATTTTAATTTGATAACCGAAGTGAAACCAGTTCTCCGCTCAATAACTAGCATGAACCAAATTGAAATGGAAGAACTCCTAATTAAGAAATATGCCCCTAACGAGGATATTTTTATGCAGAGGATTTCAAGTATCATTTTTCTAACACACGAAATCAAACGCAATATAAAACGGGGCGAAGGTGTCTGTTATTCAACTTTCAGAAGCGATGGTTCACATTATTCAACTGGAACTTTATCTTTTAAAAATCTTAACCCTACTCAATTTCGTTATCTTCTTTCGTTGCACTTTGACCTTTTTGAATTAATAGAAACAGGCACCGCATTAAATCTTTCAGAATTAAACGTTGTGTCCGAAAGGTGACGCACAACGTTTCAGCATTGCTGCTGTTTTGATATTTGAAAAATTGAAGTTCCAGCCATATTACAAAACTCTAAATAGAAATACTTATGTCCAAAGCTATAACGTCCAGCCAAAACAGCAACAATGCAATGTTAGCGGAAGACTTATCCGAGAGTGAAGATTTGTGGTTAAGACGTGTCTTGTCGCACTTGTATATCAACTACGATTATTGTGTAAGCTGGCATTTGCGTGAAGATTTTGGAGTACCAACTTCTCTTATAAATTATCATTTGGGGAAACTTGTCAAAAAGGGGTATTTGAAAAAAGAGGCACACCGAAGTCATACGAAATTTCACTTAACGGAGCGGTCAAAAGTTTTTCGCTAACGGAAAAGTATTTATGGTGTAGCAAACTTTGAAAAAACGCAGTTGCCGCACGGCAGAAAATAGAATTACATCAGCTTGGTAGCTTAATAGAAAAAAGATGATAGAAGTACAAAATATCGATAGTGGTTCCGTTAGCCTGCCTTTTGGCAATAACCATGTTGGCGGATGCCTTAATCAGATCACTTATGAGTTATGGATACAACTATCAACAAAAGAATGGGTTTGTCATAATCAGGAAATGAACGAGATGAATGCCTGGTACGTTGCTAAGGCATACGGTTTCTCGAAAAAGAATTTTAAAAAGCTCGTTAACCATACCAGCAAAAAATACACGTTTCTAAAAAAGAAGTCAAGCGATTGGTGGGAAATTGAAATAAACCTGGTAAAAAGTTTTCCAGAGAAAGCTGCTT
>DASVST010000618.1:0-4820 GCA_036387965.1 Segetibacter sp.
TATCGAGTTGTAATGCTTTATCGCTGTTTCTATGCACAATTTCAAAAGCTTCCTTTGGTTGCATTTGTCCTGTTGCTCCAAGAAAAGCATAACCTGCTGCAGCCATTGCATAAGCATGTGCATAGCCCGCTTCAAGCGTTATTGCCTTTTCAAAATATTCTATCGCTTTTTTAGTATCACCGGGAGTCACTTTATTATAAAAATGTAATCCTTTTAAAAAAAGTGTGTAAGCCTCAATATTCTGAGTTGGTACTTTTACAAGTTTTTCCTCATGCTGTTCTGCATTTAAGTTCTCACGAAGCTTATTAGCTATAATACTGCTTATCTCATCCTGCACTTCAAAAATGTCTGTAAGGTTTCGGTCATAAGTTTCACTCCAGATATGGTATCCATCGGCTGCATTTATTAACTGCGCCGAAATGCGAACACGATTTCCAGATTTGCGTACGCTTCCCTCTAATACTCTACCTACGTTCAACTGTACACCAATCTCACGTATATCAGTATTCTTTCCTTTAAAAGCAAAGGCTGAAGTTCTTGAGGTTACCTGGAGACCTTTTACCTTAGTAAGTACATTCAATAATTCTTCTGTAATACCATCACTGAAATATTCGTTTTCCGGATCTGTACTCATATTCACAAATGGAAGTACTGCAATAGTTTTATTACCTATTTTCTGTTTTCCCTTTAGTTCCGATGGTTGAGGAACTACGATTCCTTTGTTGTTAACGGCAAATACTTCAACAGGCAGAGTGATGTTTTTCATTTCAAAATGACCCAAAGAGACGGTAGAGATAGGAGCATGATTTTTAAGTTCATCATTTAATTTTCCTGATATAAGAATGGCGCCTGGCACACCCATGCTTTCTATACGTGAGGCAAAATTTACCGCATCTCCATATACTTCTGTTTTATCGAAAACAATATCTCCCAAATGCAATCCAACTCTTAATGGAACGATAGGTTCTTCCTGCAAAAGTGTTTGAATTTTGATGGCACACTCTACACCGGAAACAGCACTTTTAAAAACACTCAATGTACCATCCCCGTAATATTGAATAATCTCACCCAGATGTGATGTATGTTGTTGTTCAAATACTTCCCGGTGTCGTCGCCTCACCTTTGCTGCAATATCTTCATCTGTTTGCATCATTGCAGTATAACCTACAATGTCGGTAAACATAACGGCTGCTATTTGACGCACTTTATTTTCTTTCAAGGGAGTAATATTTATGGAACATCTTCAACTTAATTTTTCATTGCACAGCATGGGTTGGAAGCGTCGAAAATTCCTTCGGCGTTAGTCCTGTTTCTTTTTTGAATGAAGTATTGAACACTGTCTTTGAATTAAAGCCACTATCATAAGCCAGCCCAATTAAAGTGAGGTGCGCATTTTTTGGATCTTTCGAAAGTGTTTTAAAAGTATTTACCCGGTAATGATTGACAAAGTCGTTGAAGTTTTTCCCGATGCTTTCATTGAGCAACCACGATAGTTGATTAGGATGAATTTCGATCTGCTCTGCCAACGATTTTAGAGATAAGTTAGAATCTAAGTATGGCTTATTCTGATCAATAAAATTCAATAATCGTGTTGAGTAAGCCTTGATAGTTTTATCATCCAGCAGATCTTTTTTTCCTTTCCTGTTTTCTTTAGTGTCTGCTTCAGGAAAGATTATTTTTTGATATTTATCATAGCGCGGATCAGCTTTGAGTGCATCAACAAGAGGATCTACAAAATGAATAAGCAATAAGGGAGATTTGGCTTTGATAGCTTTAGCTACCCATTCAAATGCTTTATCATTTTCTCCCAAAGTAGCATACATCAAAAATAAAAAGCTACTTGTTCTGAAACCTTCGGGAGTGGCTGCGTTTGCAACTAACTGTTCTAAGTTTTTGCTTGTTTTATCATTGTCATTTTTTAAAGCATAAGCCAGTGCTGTTATTCCAAACTTTTCTGCAGGTACTAATATCTCGGGTGGTAATGTTTCAAAATGATTGATCACCTCATCATAACATCCTTGCTTTAATAAACAATAACATTTAACGGTATGTGCAGGTATGTTCGCAGGATTTTCCAGCAAGCATCTATTTAATTTTCTAAGCGCACCATCATAATCTTCCGTCATGTAACTGAAATATGCGCTAAAGAATAACGTTTGCTGCGAAAGTGGATCAATAGCAAGTGCAAGATCTAGATGCTTGCGTCCCATTTCTATTTTGCCTACCGTTACGTATAAAAAGCAGAGATACTGTTGTGCTTCTACATAGTTGGGATTGATTTCTATTGCTTTTAATGTTGCTTTCAATGCTTCTGGATAATCGCATTTGCGGAAGAAGTAAAAACTCGCAAGCTGGTAATATCCATCTGCTAACTTATCGTTCAATTGAAGTCCCTTGGATGTTAGTGATTCTGCTTTTGCCCATGCCTCTTGAAAGGGAATAAAGCCTGTAGTTGCGAGGAAGCTGTAGCAATCAGATAAACCCAATATCGATTCGGCATGACGAGGATCGAGTTGAAGTGCCTGTTCATAAAGACTAATTGCAATCTGAACATCCGTTGGATTCCATTTTCTAAAATGGAATCTCGCCTTTAAAAATAATTCATACGTATTGTAATTAGCGGTTTGTTTTTCTACCAGGTGTTCCTGAATTTCAAAGTGACCCAAATGTTCTCTTAGTTTTTCTGCTATCAAAAGACTTATCTCATCCTGGATGTCAAAGATGTTTTCCAGCTTCCTGTCCCATGTCTCCGACCAAAAGTGAAAATCTTTTTCAGCTTGTATTAACTGTGCAGTAATTCTAATGGTATTGCCGGAGAGGCGTACACTACCTTCTAAAATAGTTGATACGTTTAAATCTGCTCCAATCTGTTTTATAGGGATGTTTTTGTCCTTAAAATAAAACGAAGAAGTTCTGGATGTTACTCTTAACTTTTCGATTTTCGACAAAGCATTAATGATCTCTTCAGTTATGCCGTCACTGAAATACTCATTCTCTTTACTTGCACTCATATTCACAAACGGGAGTACTGCTATCGTTTTAGATAGTGTTTGCTGTTTGCCCTTTAATTGAGATGCAATAGGGACATTAATACCTTCGTTTGTAATCGCAAATACCTCAACAGGTTTATCAATATTTTTAAGTTCAAAATGTCCGAGAGATGTTGTGGAGATTGTTGTATGGTTTTTTAGTTCATCATTCAATTTGCCGGATAATAGAATGGCACCAGTAACAGACATACTTTCAATACGCGATGCAAAATTTACAGCATCACCGTACACTTCTGTTTTATTAAAAACGATATCGCCCATGTGCAATCCAATTCGCAAAGGCACAGCATCGCCTTGTTGTAAGTTCAACTGTAATTGAATTGCACACTTTGCCGCTGCTATAGCACTTTTAAAAACACTCAACGTTCCATCGCCATAATACTGAACTATTTCGCCGTCATGCAGTTTGTGCTGGGTTTCGAATACCTCACGATGTCGTGCTCTGATTTTCGCAGCAACTTCTTCATCTCGTTGCATAATAGCAGTATACCCTACAATGTCAGTAAACATAACTGCTGCTATTTGCCTCTCTTTTTTATCGTTCATTGGTACTAAGGTTTACCTTCTTTGCGGCTTAAAACGGAGGATAGCTTCTACTGCGGATGTATATTTCTTGCCAATAAGGCATTTCATATTCCGGTACTAAAGATACGGTAAACGAGGAACGTTATGATGTACAAGTACAGTGAATTATGCAGCTCTTAATTATTCTATTTATATAATAAATTGTAACTACCTTAATAAGTAAAAAGTACCATAGATACAACGTTGAACACCGTTGCAGGCACGAAGGGTAGGGTACCTTTGTATCCAGATGTAAACTTACTTCAATGGAAAAGAATATACCTGTTTTTACAATATCTTCAATCGAGCCAAATGCTCCATCTAAAGATCTGCTGATTGATCGTTTCGGACCATACTTGGAGAAACATTATTCGAGTTTACATTCGCCACATAAACACTATTTTTATCATTTAGTATTATTTACCAGTGGAGCCGGATGGCACAGTATTGATTTTGAGAAATTTCCTGTTAAGCCGGATCAAATATATTTTATGATTCCGGGACAGGTTCATAGCTGGCATTTTGAAGAGGATGTTGATGGGTATATCATACATTTTAATGAAGAGTTATTTTCCACATTTCTGCAGAATACCCAATGCATTCAGAAGTTTTCTTTTTTTTCGGGAGTTGCAAACTTAGGCGTGTGCCAGATCCCTTCTATGTGGATTGAAAAAATAACATCGGTATTTGAGGAACTGTTAGAAATAAAGTGGCTTGATAACTCTCTTAATTTAGACTTGATTCGCATACGCCTCCTGGAAATTTTTATTTTAATCGAGGCTAATTGTCCTGCCAGGAAAATTAGAAACCAGGCACCTCAAAAATTAATGTTGTTTCGCAGCTTTCAAAGTTTGGTCGATCAACACTACAGAACTCTAAAACTTCCGAAAGAATATGCAGAACTGCTAAGTATAACTCCCAACCACCTTAATGCTCTGTCACAAGATAGGGTTGGAAAAACAGCCGGTGATTTGATTAGGGGAAGATTACTGGTTGAAGCGAAACGGCTATTAACAAATGCAGACATGAGTATATTGGAAGTTGCTTATGATTTAAATTTCCAGGATAATTCCTATTTCAACGGGTTTTTTAAAAAACATGTTGGAGTTACCCCCGATAGCTTTCGTAAAAAATTTATTAATCATGAACCCGAAGACTCTAAGTGCGCTGTTTAACAATACTTAACTTGTTTTAGCAAGATGATAT
>DASVST010000619.1:0-8993 GCA_036387965.1 Segetibacter sp.
AAAAGCTGTCAGACTTTCTCGGAACAGAAGATACTATTTTATACGTAGCAGCTTTCGATGCAAACGGAGGTGTGTTTGAACCTTTATTTGGAGAAGAGGATGCAATAATAAGCGATTCGCTTAACCATGCTTCAATAATTGATGGAGTTCGTTTAAGTAAAGCAAAGCGCTTTAGGTACGAGCACAATAGCATGGAAGACCTGGAAGATAAATTAGTAAATGCTCAATCATCGCGCAGCCGTATTATTGTTACTGATGGCTCTTTTAGTATGGATGGAACAATTGCACAGTTGGATAAAATATGTGAGCTTGCTGGAAAGTATGACGCTGTAGTTATGATAGACGAAAGTCACTCAAGCGGCTTTTTAGGAAAGACAGGACGTGGCACACACGAGTACCGAAACGTAATGGGAAAGATTGACATAATTACCGGCACATTAGGAAAGGCATTAGGTGGAGCAAGTGGTGGATTTACAAGTGGCCGCAAAGAAGTTATCGAAATGCTTCGTCAACGTAGCCGCCCTTACTTGTTTAGCAATTCAGTGGCACCAAGTATTGTAGGTGCTTCTATTGCTGTGCTTGATATGATTACAGAAACAACAGAACTGCGTGATAAACTTGAATTCAACACAAAACACTTCCGCACACAAATGACAGAAGCCGGCTTTGATATTAAGCCTGGTGATCATCCCATTGTTCCAATAATGTTATATGAAGCAACAGTTGCGCAGGAGTTTGCAGCTAAGTTGCTTGAAGAAGGTGTCTATGTAATTGGTTTCTTTTTCCCTGTTGTTGGGAAAGGGCTTGCCCGCATAAGGGTTCAGCTAAGTGCAGCACATGAGCAACATCACTTGGATAAGGCTATAGCAGCATTTACCAAAGTGGGTAAGGAGTTAGGCGTATTGAAGGGAGCTACTGAAAATGCAGAACCTGCTAAAGAAGAAAACATAGAAGCCTCTGCGGAAAACGGGATGTAGTGTTATGATTCATTCTGCTAATGAGGTTCACTACCTTTGCAAAAATTTTACATGAAGAATTGGTTTTTTCTACTACTTATTATTACCACACTTTCTTGCAACTCCAACAATGTTACACAGGATGATAGCTTAAAGCAATTCTTCGATGCGAATAAGGTAACCGGCACTTTTGCTATTTATGATAATGGGCAAGGACAGTTCACCATTTACAATCTAAGCCGGTATAAAGACAGTGCTTATCTGCCCGCCTCAACTTTTAAAATAGTTAACTCGCTTATAGGTTTAGAAACCGGAAGAATCGTTGATGAGAAGATGAAAATAAAGCCTGTAACCCTACAAGCTTCAAGACCTGAATGTGATAGGGAAATGACGATGAAAGAAGCGTTTACACTTTCATGCATTCCATATTACCAGGAAGTTGCACGTATGATTGGAAAAGACACCATGCAGCATTATTTAGATTCTCTTGGTTATGGCGCTCGTTATAAAAAAGCAGTTATAAATAAAATAGATTCATTCTGGATTGATAACTCAATTAAAATAACTGCCGACGAACAACTTGGTCTTGTGAAGAAGCTGTACTTCGATCAATTGCCTTTCCAAAAAAGAACACAACGCATAGTAAAGGAAGTAATGCTGGTAGAGAAAAATGCAAATTATAGTTTGAGCTATAAAACCGGTTGGGGCTACAAAGAAAATGGAAAATCAATTGGTTGGATCGTAGGCTGGATAGAAGAAAACAGACATCCATATCCATTTGTATTAAATATAGAAGGAGAACATGATATGGATATGCGTACAGTTCGCCTAAATGTTTTAAATAGTATCTTCAAACATCTTGGATTTAAAGAAGGAAAGAAGTAGACTCTTTCAAAACTTTAAACCTCTTAAACCTTAAACCTATTTTCCCGTTTAGCTTTTCTTTAAAGAACATTAATTTAGCTTGCAGCTAAAGAAGTTTACGTAACTGATGTTTTCATTTCAAAATACAGAATTCTTAATCGGCCTTGTCTTACTATTGCCTCTTATATTGTTGTTCATTTTTGTACTTCGCTGGAAAAAGCAAGTAAAGAAAAGGCTTGGTGATGAAGAGCTGATTAACAGGTTAACAGGAGACCACTCCTCAAACAATTTTTCCTATAAGTTCTACCTGCAAATTGCTGCTATTATCTTGTGCATTATAGGTGCTGCTAACTTACGTTCCCCTAAAGCAAGTACTTCAACAAATCGAACAGGTATTGACATTATGATTGCCCTTGACGTAAGCAATAGTATGCTTGCACAGGATATAAAACCAAACAGGTTAGAACGAGCTAAGCAATTACTCAAAACTTTAATTGATAAGATTGGAGATAATAGGCTCGGACTCGTTGTTTTTGCGGGACAAGCTTATTTGCAAATGCCTTTAACTACCGATGGAGCTGCAGCTAAGATGTACGTAACAAACGTGTCGCCAACAATGGTTCCGGTGCAGGGAACTGAAGTATCTGCCGCGCTAAATATTTGCAATACCTCATTAGGAACAAAGGAAAAAAAGTACAAAGCAGTTATCTTAATTACAGATGGAGAATCGCATGATGAAAAATCAGTAGAGACTGCTACATTGCTCGAGCAAAATGGCGTAGTTGTTCATACAATTGGGATCGGTTCTGTTGAAGGTTCACCAATTTTCGATCCCTCAACAAGTGACTTTAAGAAAGATGAAAGTGGTAACACTGTTGTTTCTAAATTGAATGAACAAGGCTTAAAGGAAATTGCGGCAAAGACCTCCGGTTCGTATACTTACTTTACCAACGCTGATGAAGTAGCTGCAGCCGTTTTAAGAGAACTCGATTCAATGGAAAAGAAACAAATTGGGGGCAATGGCCCACGGGACTACAACACGTATTTTCAATGGTTCTTATTACTGGCACTTATCTTGTTATTGCTTGAGATAATGATTCCTGAAAGGAAAAAGAAGTTGGCAATATGAAGAGTTTACTATTAATATTTACCTGTTTTATTTCTATTGTCTCTCTTGCGCAGGGAGAGAAACAAAGTATCATAAAAGGCAACCAGTTATATAAGAAGCAGGATTTTTCAAAGGCTGTTGAAGAGTACAAAAAGGCAACGGCAAAAAACGAGAAGAGTCCCCAGGCTCAATACAACCTTGGAAATGCTTTGTACAAAACAAAAAAAACTGAGGAAGCAGAAAAGGCATACAATGCAGCCGAGGAGTTTGCAACAGAAAAGCCAATGAAATCGATGGCTGGCTATAACAAGGGTGTAATGCTAACAAGGCAGAAGAAACTGGAAGAAAGCATTGATGCGTATAAACAAGCCCTGCGTTATAATTCTGAAGATGAACAGGCAAGAGAGAATTTACAATTAGCGCTGAATGAACTGAAAAAAGAGCAGAACAAAAATCAAAACCAGGACAAAAACAAGAGTAATAACCAGGATAAAGAACCCCAGAACAATAGTAAACTCAACAAGAAGCAAGCAGAGCAAATGCTGAATGCTTTGCGCCAGGAAGAAAAAAAGCTACAGCAAAACCAGCAAAAGAGTAAAAGCAGCAGCAGAACTGTAAGTAAAGACTGGTAGTGCTGTGAAAGTTATCTGAAACTTAATCCATCTTCCTTGTGAGTTTTTCTCACACCTTCACTTTGACTAACTTTGCGTTCTCATATGCAACTATATTGTCAATCTCTTACAGAATATAAACGATTACCTACTCGGGAAGTGAAGGTTGGCGACCTCACGATTGGCAACTTCAATCCTATTCGTCTTCAAACAATGACCACAACAGATACAATGGATACCATTGCTACTGTTGAGCAGTCGATCCGGTGTATTGAAGCAGGCGCGGAATTGGTTCGCATAACTGCCCCGAGTAAAAAGGAGGCTGAGAACTTACGAAACATAAAAGATGAATTAAAGAAGCGAGGATACAATACTCCGCTGATAGCTGATATACATTTTACACCCAATGCTGCTGAAATTGCCGCACGCATTATTGAAAAGGTTCGGGTAAACCCGGGCAATTATGTCGATAAAAAGAAGTTCGAATTCATTGATTATACTGATGCTGAATACTACTCGGAAATCGAAAGAATTAGAGACCGATTTACTCCTTTAGTAAAGATTTGTAAGGAGTATGGAACCGCAATGCGCATTGGTACAAATCACGGCAGCTTAAGCGATCGCATCATGAGCCGCTATGGTGATACGCCTATGGGTATGGTTGAAAGTGCAATGGAATTTCTTCGTATTGCACGTAGCGAAAACTATCACAACATTGTCCTCAGCATGAAGAGTAGTAATCCGCAGGTGATGATGCAAGCTTACCGATTACTTATTCAACAAATGGAAAATGAGTTCCAGGAATGTTATCCATTACACCTCGGTGTAACAGAAGCCGGTGATGGTGAAGATGGAAGAGTAAAAAGCGCTGCGGGTATTGGTACGTTATTAGAAGATGGAATCGGGGACACTGTTCGTGTAAGCCTTACTGAAGATCCGGAATTTGAAATACCCGTTTGCAGGGATATTGTGAAGAGATACTCAGGCAAGTCATCAGTCACGAGTCACGAGCCGGGAGTTAAAAGCCAAACGCAAGGTTTTACTCCTTCAATAGAAACTCATTCTATACCATATTCTCCTTTCGAATATAAAAGAAGAGAAACATTTGCTGTTGATAATATAGGTGGAAAGCATGTTCCTGTTGTAATTGCTGATCTGAGTGAGATTGAAAACATAACCCCCGATCATCTGCAAAGTGTTGGTTACACTTACAATACGAAAACTGATAAATGGACGATAAGTGATGCCGCAGCAGACTATATTTTTATCGGAAATAAACTATTAGACTTCGCTTTGCCCGGCACGCTCAAAGTAATTGTGTATCCGGCAGCTTGGTTAAGGTCTGACGACAAAAACAAGTACTACCCGATTTACGACGCTGCAGGTTTTGGAGATGCAGATGTAACGAGTGATGTGCTAAACTTTGTTATGATAGATTGTTTTAGTGATGATACACCACTCAACGATTTTACACATTTAGATGAGGTTGCAAAAGATAGAACAGCAGTACTTTGTTTAAGCAGCACCAATAGGCATGCAATGCCTGCTGTGCGACGAATGTTCATCGAGATCATGCAGAGAAATATTCAAAATCCCGTGGTAATTATTTGCGATAGCTATTGGCAAACTGCCGACGAGCATTTAATACATTATGCAACAGAATGTGGCTCTTTGTTACTAGACGGAATGGGTGATGGAATATGCCTCGGCATGAACGCTGCAGCTTATGAAAGTGCAACAAATACTGCTTCCGGTCGCACTTATCTTATCAACCAAACCACCGAACAATTCATCAACAATACAGCTTTCAGTATCTTACAAGCTACCCGAACACGCATCTCGAAAACAGAATATATTTCTTGTCCATCATGCGGTCGCACATTGTTCGATCTGCAAGAAACGACAGCAAAGATTCGCTCTGTCACCAATCACCTCAAAGGTGTAAAAATTGCAATCATGGGTTGCATAGTAAACGGCCCGGGTGAAATGGCTGACGCCGATTTTGGCTATGTTGGTAGTGGTGTTGGGAAGATCACTTTATACAAAGGCAAAGAAGTAGTTAAGAGAAACATTGATAGCGACATTGCTGTTTCAGAGCTCATCATGCTACTCAAAGAAAGTGATGCGTGGGTGGAACCCGCTGTTGTAGTTTAGAATTTTCATGGTACCGCCATTTGTCCTCTTATCATCATTTGTTGCGTCGCACACTTCAACGGTATACCTTCGTGCAGCTTATAAATAATTGTATTAATGCAGACAGACTTTTTAGTTATAGGTTCAGGTATTGCCGGGTTAACATATGCATTAAAAGTTGCCGAAGCCCAGCCCCACAAAAAAATAACAGTTATAACTAAAGCCCAGGCTGATGAAACAAATACCAAATATGCGCAAGGGGGTATAGCCGGTGTATGGGATGATGATACCGACAGCTTTGACAAACATATACATGACACACTAATTGCAGGCGATGGACTATGTAATGAAGAAATCGTTGAAATTGTAATAAAAGAAGGTCCCCAACGCATAAGAGAAATTATTGAATGGGGCGCTCAATTCGACAAAGATCCCGATGGTGATTATTCACTTGGTAAAGAAGGTGGACATAGTGTTAATCGCATACTTCATCATAAAGATATAACGGGCAAAGAAATGGAAAGAGCTTTGCTGCAAAAGATTCAAAGCCTTCCAAATATTGAGCTACTTAATCATTGTTTTGTTGTTGATTTAATAACACAACATCATCTTGGCTATCTTGTAACAAAGGCGACTTTAGATATTGAATGTTACGGCGTGTATGTATTAAATCTCCAGACAAATACCATTGATAAGATCATCTCCAAAATAACGGTCCTCGCTACTGGTGGTAATGGACAGGCATATCGCACTACAACAAATCCCAAAATTGCAACCGGCGACGGTGTAGCTATGGTATACAGAGCAAAGGGACGAATAGAAAACATGGAATTTATTCAGTTCCATCCAACAGCGCTGTTCGAGCCCGGAGTTTCACCTTCATTCTTAATAACAGAAGCAGTACGCGGTGACGGCGGTATTCTCAGAAACAAAGATGGCGAAGCTTTCATGGAGCGATATGATGAAAGAAAAGATCTTGCCCCAAGAGATATTGTTGCCCGTGCTATAGACAGTGAAATGAAAATAACAGGTACCGAACATGTGTACCTCGATTGCCGCCATATGGATAAGGAAAAGTTTATCCATCACTTCCCTAACATTTATAAAAAGTGTTTACATATAGGCATAGATGTTATGCAGCATCTAATACCTGTTGCACCTGCAGCACATTATAGTTGTGGTGGTATAAAAACAGATGCAATGGGAAGAACGTCTATCAAAAACTTATATGCCTGCGGCGAGTGTGCAAGTACAGGTTTGCACGGTGCAAACAGGCTTGCAAGTAACAGTTTGCTTGAGGCAATGGTTTTTGGACATCGCTGTTATTTAGATAGTGTTGAAAGTGTCAACCAAATAAAAATAAAAGAAGGGTTGCCTGATTGGAGCGATATAGGAACAAACGAACCAAAAGAAATGATCCTTATCACGCAAAGCTTAAAAGAATTACAACAGGTAATGAGTGACTATGTTGGTATTGTGCGAACGGATGTTCGTTTAGGCAGGGCAATGAAACGACTTGATCTTTTATTTGTAGAAACAGAGCAGTTATATAAATCAACACGTGTTTCTCCACAACTAATGGAACTTAGAAACGTAATCACAGTTGGATATTTAATAGTTAAAGGTGCTGAGTTCAGGAAAGAGAGTCGGGGACTTCACTTCAATACCGATCATCCTTTAAAGAATAATCTTGTTGAAAACATTGTATTGTAAAGCAGTAAAAGCGTTGTGATGTACTATATATTGTATGGCTTTTTATATATGCTTTCTCTATTACCATGGCGTTTAATGTATGTTATCAGCGATGGTCTTTACCTTCTACTCTATTATTTGATTGGATATAGAAAGGAAGTGGTAATGCAAAATCTCAGGACTGCTTTTCCCGAAAAGTCTGACAGGGAAAGAGGACGTATCGCTAAGGACTTTTACCACAACTTTTTAGACACTTTTATAGAAATGATAAAGCTCATCTCTATAACTGAAAAGCAATTCAGAAAAAGAAACACCATAAACATCGAAGTTCTAAATGATCTATATGGAAAAGTTCCGAACGTTGCTATTGTTTCGGGGCATTTTTTTAATTGGGAAGTTGGCAGTCTTTCCACATCACTGGATAATAAGTTTAAATTATTGGCTGTTTACATGCCCGTGACCAACAAGGCGTTCGACAAGATCATGTATGATATGCGAACTAAGTTTGGAGCCACCTTTATACCGGCAACTGATTTTAAAAACCAAATTGTAAAATATGCAGATGCTAGCTTTTGTTTAGGTCTTCTTGCAGATCAAAATCCAGGAAATTTAAATAGTGCGGTTTGGGTACCTTTTTTTGGCAAGCTGACAAGCTTTGTAAAAGGACCAGAAAAGTTTTCTGTGCGCAACAATTCAGCAGTTGTTTTCGGACAGTCGCACAGAATAAAACGAGGCTTCTACAATTTTAAACTATCTGTAGTTACAACTGAGCCTCACAGCTATCCTGAAGGAGCTCTTACTAAGAAACTGATAGAGTTAACCGAAGAAAACATCAGGAAAAACCCGTCTAACTATTTATGGAGCCACCGCAGGTGGAAACATGAATTTAAAGAAGAATACAGGGGCAGTGTTATAGAATAACAGAGACGGGAGCCTAATTCAATACCGCTGCTTCCTTTTCAGTTTCAATCTTCGCCTCATCTTTTATCTTGCCCCAGCCTCCCAATACATTTCGCAAATTATGTATGCCTTGCCGCTTAAGCAGCGATGCCGCAATTACACTTCTATATCCGCCTGCACAATGAATGTACAGGTTGTCTGTATCTTCAATATTACCCATACTTACTGCAGGATCAATCATCGTACCTAATGGAATATTCACTGCACCTTTTACATGTCCATCAGCAAATTCTACCTCCTTGCGTACATCAATAACAACAAGTTTATCATCAAAAGGTATATCCATTGCAAGTTCATCAGCTTCTATATCTATAATAATATCCGATGTTTCGCCGGCGCTTTTCCAACCTTCATAACCACCTTTTAGAAAACCTTCAATTTTAGAAAATCCTACACGTGCTAATCTTACTACAGATTCTCTTTCCTTTCCTTCTTCTGTTACAAGCATCATTGGTTTGTTAAACGGCAAAAGATTGCCTGCCCATTCTGCAAACCTTCCCTCAAGACCTATACTTATCGAGCCTGGAACAAACCCCTGCGTAAACTCAGCAGCCTTACGTGTATCTAACACGATAACATCTTCATCAATTTTCTGCTTAAATTCATCTATACTTAATGGTGTTAATCCTGTTTCTAAAACTGAATCAAGGCTATCATATCCTTCCTTGT
>DASVST010000620.1:0-6008 GCA_036387965.1 Segetibacter sp.
TGATAAAAGGGAAGTGTATCAACATAGGCAAAGTTTTGGCTAATCATTCGTGGAGCATGAGAGATGTGTTGTTGTTCTGCAAGAGCAATATCAAACGGTACCTTCCAATCAACATTAAAAATCCCTGTAGAGGATAAGGGAAAAACGAGATAGCCCGAAAGAATAATATTTCTTAGAAGCCAAGGCACAATGATCACTACTGCAATTAATAAAACTTTAAAATAGCTCCATCTAATTTTATTTAAAGCCGTTTGATAAAACAGCAACGGCAGTAAAAAGAATAGAAATAAAGGAGCAGTACTGATCTTGATTGTGATCGAAAAGAGAATAAAACAAAAAGGTATGATCCATTTTCGCAGGTTCCACTCTTCATCAACTTTATTTATCGAGAGAAAGATATAAAATATAAGAATGCTCGCTAAAGCATCTGCCGAGGGAGATGCTATATTTATCGGGAACTGTCGCAGAAAAATGAACAGCAAAAGCCAGATGATGTACTTTCTCCAATCATTATAGCTGTAACTTTTATGTAAAATCCACAGAAAGAAAGCAAGAACTAATACAATGTTGATAGGGTATATCGATTGTTTTGCAAGATCTGTAAACGAGAACGGTGCACTAAGCACCATGAAAGCTGAGTTGTAACCAAACTGTGGGAAGAGGTTTGCAAGTCCGGGTACTATTTTATACTTTTCATTCCATAAAATTGAAAGATAATGGTAGCCTGAGCTATCGGTATTGTATGGAGGCACTAACGCAAAAAGTAAGATCACGCTGCTAATCGAAATTGTAACTAATCTATTGGATTTACTAAACAAAACGTCAGATACTTCTCTCATCTTTCCTTTCACTTCAACACAAAATGAAGTCGTATACCAAATAAAGATTGATGCTAAAAAGATAGGTATCGGTACAAGATAATCAACCGGGAAAAAGAAGGACAGCAAATTTAAATAGACAGTGATTGTTGCGGTGCCTGTTAATAGAATTTCAAAAAGAGGAGTGCTATAATTGAGTGAACCTCTTAAGGCTTTATTTATTACATAGCCTATGCTTAGTGAAAGAAATAAAAATATACTGCCTCCAATGAGTAGAAATAACATAAGCTAAATATCTGGCGAAAATATCTAAAAGAAAAAGGATAAAACCTTTCGATTTTATCCTTTCCCTCTTATTAATTATAGTTCTTTATAAATCTCTGCCGTGGCATTGTTTAAACTTCTTGCCGCTTCCACAAGGGCAAGGATCGTTTCTGCCAACTTTTGGTCCTGCAATTATCGGTTGCTGTTTTACAACAGTTGCACCACCACCCGGTTCAAATTCATCGTTTTCATTTGCAGCATAGTCATCTCCCGCAGCCTCAACCTGGGCTTTGTTCGATTGCATCCTGCTCATGTCTGTTTTCTTCTCACGTCCCTCTTTTATTTGGGTAGGTTTATTTTCTTCTACCGGAATTCCACAATGGCATAAGAAAGAAACGATCTCTCTATTAACCTGATCATCCATCTTTTTAAATAAACCAAAAGCTTCCATCTTATAAATTACCAATGGATCTTTTTGTTCGTAAGATGCGGTTTGCACACTTTGCTTAAGATCATCCATAGCCCTTAAATGCTCTTTCCATGAATCATCTATAAAGCCAAGTGCAATGCTGCGCTCAACTGCATTCGCTAATTCAGCACCTTCTGATTGTAATGTTTTATCAAGATTAGCTAAAACCTGCATTGCACGTCTTCCATCGGTAAAAGGAACTACCACGTTTTCAATATGTGCTCCTTGTTGCTGTCGAATATTTTTGAAGACAGGTAAAGCATTCTTCCCCAATTCCTCTTTTTTATGTTGATAATTAGTGATTGCTTCTGAATATAATCTCTGTGACAACTGCTGCTCATTTCCTTTCGCCAACTCCTCGGCTGTAATGCTGCTGTCGATACCAAAGTTTACAATAACTGCAAGGCGGAAACCTTCATAATCATTCTGCTCTTTAAATGAACTTACTAAGCCTTCAGCAACTAAATAGAATGCATTATCCAAATCGAGTGCAAGTCTTTCTCCGAACAGGGCATGGCTACGTTTTGTATAAATAACCGTACGTTGTTTATTCATTACATCATCATACTCAAGCAAACGCTTACGAATACCAAAGTTGTTTTCTTCGACTTTACGTTGAGCTCTTTCGATGCTTTTCGTGATCATGCTGTGCTGAATAACTTCACCTTCTTTATAACCGGCAAAGTCCATCACTTTTGCAATACGTTCGCTACCAAACATGCGCATCAAATCATCTTCAAGCGACACAAAAAATATCGATGAGCCCGGATCTCCCTGGCGACCTGCACGACCACGCAACTGCCTGTCTACACGACGGCTTTCGTGGCGCTCTGTACCAAGAATTGCTAAACCTCCTGCTTCTTTCACGCCTGGTCCAAGTTTAATATCCGTACCACGACCAGCCATGTTTGTTGCGATAGTTACAGCGCCGGCCAAACCTGCTTCTGCAACTATTTCTGCTTCTCTTGCATGCTGCTTTGCATTCAATACATTATGCGGAATTTGCTTTTGCTTAAGCATACGTGCAAGTAGTTCACTTACCTCAACACTGGTAGTACCAACAAGACATGGTCTGCCAGCATTGCGTAGTTCCTCTATTTTATCGATAACAGCTCTATACTTTTCTCTCTTAGTTTTAAAGATCATATCCTGCTCATCTTTTCTTATTGCAGGAATATTTGTTGGAATGGTTACAACATCTAATTTATAAATATCCCAAAACTCTCCCGCTTCAGTCTCTGCAGTACCAGTCATACCAGCGAGCTTGTGGTACATACGGAAGTAGTTCTGTAAAGTAACCGTAGCATACGTTTGAGTTGCTGCTTCGATTTTTACATTTTCCTTTGCTTCAATAGCCTGGTGCAATCCATCACTATAACGACGTCCATCAAGTATACGACCTGTTTGTTCATCAACGATTTTTACACCACCATCCATTACAACATACTCAACATCTTTATCGAATAGAGTATATGCTTTTAGTAATTGTTGAACCGTATGTATGCGATCTGCTTTTAAAGAATAATCATTTAAGATTGCTTCTTTCTTATGCAGTTTTTCTTCTGCACTGAGTTCAGTATTTGTATCAATTGCATTAAGATCAATGCTGATGTCTGGTAAGATGAAAAAGGTAGGATCTTCACCAGACTTGGTTATCATGGAAATACCTTTGTCGGTAAGTTCTACTGAATTATTTTTTTCATCAATATGGAAAAATAATTCTTCATCAACCTTAGGCATTTCCTTTTGTTGATCTGCGAGGTAGTAGTTTTCTGTTTTCTGAAGTTTGCTTCTTATCCCGGGTTCACTTAAAAACTTAATTAAGGCACTGCTTTTTGGCAAGCCTCGATGTGCTCGCATTAAAGCAAGTCCGCCATCTTTAGGATCTTCGTTTCCTTCGGCAAATTTCTTTTTCGCTTCTATTAAAAACTGGTTGGTAACCCTTTTCTGTGCTTCAACCAATTGTAACACCCGGGGTTTTAAAATATGATATTCCTGTTCTTCACCGCGTGGTACCGGCCCGGAGATAATCAAGGGTGTTCTTGCATCATCGATCAACACACTATCAACTTCATCGACCATAGCAAAATGGTGTTTGCGTTGAACCATTTCATCTGGTGTATGCACCATGTTATCACGCAGGTAATCGAAACCAAATTCATTATTCGTACCGTAAGTGATGTCGGCTAAATACGCTTTCCTGCGTTCTTCCGTATTTGGCTGATGTTTATCAATACAATCAACTGTAATTCCGAGCCACTCGAAGATCGGCCCGTTCCACTCACTATCTCTTCGTGCCAGGTAATCGTTCACTGTTACAATGTGAACTCCTTCACCTGCGAGAGCATTTAAATATGCCGGTAAGGTAGACACAAGGGTTTTACCTTCACCTGTAGCCATCTCAGATATCTTACCTGAATGCAAGACTGCACCACCAATTAACTGAACATCGTAGTGAACCATGTTCCAGGTAACTGTTCCGCCTGCGGCAAGCCATGTATTTTGATAAACAGCATTCTCTCCGTCTATAGTTATATGTTTTTTTCTTGAACTAAGTTCACGGTCAAGATCTGTTGCCTTTGAGACCAACTCCGTGTATTGAGTAAAACGGCGAGCTGTTTCCTTTACAACTGCAAAAGCTTCAGGCATAATGCTGTTTAGAGCCTCTTCAATCTGCTCATCCTTGTCTCTTTTCAGCTTATCAATTAATTGGTAGATACTATCGCGACCGGTAATATCATCAATCGGCAACGCTTCTGCTTCCTGCTTTTGATTTTCTATAGCTCCGTTGATTGTTTCAAGATGATCTTGTATTCTCGCCCTGAACTCCTGGGTTTTGCCGCGCAGTTCATCGTTGCTTAAGCTCTGGTATTGCTTGAAAAATGTATTTACTTTTTCAACAATGGGAAGAATGACCTTGACATCTTTCTGCGACTTGTTGCCGCCAAATATTTTCGATATTAATCCTAACATATTCTTATTGTTCGATATTGGGTAAACTTAAAAAGATTTAAGAAAGTCAAATTTGATGCTACATTACATTATTAGCCAATTTGACAGGGGCACGAAGGTAACAAAAGGCGCTGAAAACCTTGACGATGCACCAAAGAGAAGATTGTTAAATTGGCAAAGCATTTCCATAGCCTTTCCCTTGCATCCCTCAATTCAGAAGTAGTGAGGTATCGCCTTTGCCTTTTCCTTCTCAACCCTTACCTTTGCAGCCAATTTTAAAACGAGGTTAAAGAGTCAAAGTTAAGGTTCAAAGTTTCAGGTTGAGCACAGGTCGGTTTGAAACATTCAACTTTAAAAGAACACATCTTAAAACTTTAAACCTTGAACTTTAAACAATAACAAGATGAGCGGTCAATTAAAAGAGGTTCGTAACAGGATCAAAAGTGTACAAAGTACCCAGCAGATTACAAAAGCCATGAAAATGGTAAGTGCGGCTAAACTGCGTCGTGCGCAGGATGCGATTGTTCAAATGCGTCCTTATGCGCAAAAGCTGCAGGAGATGCTTAGTAATATTGTAAGCAATGCAGAGGGCGATGTTGGTGGAAGTCTTGCAAAGGATAGGGGAAATGAAAAAGTGTTACTGATCGTGATAACGAGTGATAGAGGATTAGCGGGTGGGTATAATGCTAATCTTGTAAAAACAGCAAAACAAACTGTTGCAGATAACTACAGTGCTCAACACACAAAAGGCAATGTTACAATCTGGAACATTGGCAAGAAAGGTTATGAAAGCTTAACCCGTGCAGAGTATAAAACCAATGCAGATTTCAAAGATATTTTCTTAAACCTCAGCTTTGAAGCAGTTCAAGAGGCAGCTTCTGCTGCTGTTAGAGCTTTTGAAAACAGGGAGTTTGACGTAGTTGAAGTTGTTTACAGCGAGTTTAAAAATGCAGCTACACAACGTTTCGTTGTCGAAAGATTTCTGCCAATACCAAAAGTTGAAAGAAAAGAAGGCGTAAAGAAGGCAGACTTTATTTTTGAACCTGCACAGGAACAAATAGTAGCAGAACTGATGCCTAAAATATTAAATACACAATTATTTAAGGCAGTTTTAGATGCACATGCAAGTGAACATGGAGCAAGGATGACTGCTATGGATAAAGCGAGTGAAAATGCAAATGAGTTACTGAAGGGCTTAAAAATATCTTACAACAGGGCTCGCCAGGCTGCAATTACAACCGAACTTACGGAGATTGTGAGCGGTGCCGCTGCATTGCAAGGATAAGCGGATGTGCGGATGAGAATATGTGCGGATGTGCCAATGGTATATTGCACAACTATTAATCTGCATATTTGCACATCAAATAATTCGCACATCAACTAATGGAACTTTCAACAATAATCCCTCATATCGAAGCACTGATATTTGCCAGCGACAAACCGCTGACAAGTTTGGATATTGTTGAGCTGATCAACAGTGCTTTTGGTTTTATGGAGGAGAGAAT
>DASVST010000621.1:0-18341 GCA_036387965.1 Segetibacter sp.
ACTTGAATAGCCAACAAGCCAGGTAAAAATGTAACCCGTTGGATCTGCAATCAACTTCCATGGGAAAATGAGTATACCGATTATGCCAGTTATATAGCCCCCGGTTCTGAAATTTATTTTACGAGGAGAAAGATTTGCAAAATCATTTGCAGGGCTTACAATGTTGGCTGCAATGTTTGTTGCTAATGTTGAAATGGCAACCGCAATCATAGCTATACTTACTAAAGCTTTGCTTGAGAATTTCCCTGCAAGTACTAAAGGATCCCAGATGGTCTCACCGTAAATTATGACTGTTGCAGATGTAACAACAACGCCAATAAAAGCAAACAAAGTCATTGAAGGAGGAAGGCCGATAATTTGCCCGTTGATCTGAGCCTTTTGACTCTTTGCATAACGTGTAAAGTCGGGGATGTTTAAAGATAAAGTTGCCCAAAAGCCAACCATTCCTGTTAATCCTGGAAAGAAGAAATTCCAGAAATCAGCATTCGTGGCAAACTTAGAAGGCTGATCTAAAATTGGACCCAGACCTTTGCCTTCGCTGATTGCCCAGAATAACAACGCAAGTGCAGCGATTGGTAAGAAGAATGCTTTAAATACCAACAACTTTTTTATGCTTTCAACGCCTAAATAAACTACCCACATATTTAGCAGCCAAAACAAGAAAAAGCAAATTGCCGGGCCTGTTTGCAAAGTCCATGAAGCAGGGAAGATTTGAGGTAAGCTATCTATTGCAGGAACCCACAACCGTATCATCAAATACATTGCATACCCGCCAATCCAGGCTTGTATACCAAACCAGCCGCAAGCAACGATTGCTCTCAAGATAGCAGGAATGTTTGCACCTCGTACGCCAAAACTTGCACGTGCAAACACGGGAAATGGAATGCCGTATTTAGCACCTGCATGCCCGTTCAAAATCATTGGAATGAGTACAATAGTGTTTCCAAGGAATATTGTAAGAATAGCTTGCCACCAGTTCATTCCACCACCAATTAAGCTGCTTGCAAGCATGTACGTTGGAATACATAAACTCATACTGATCCAAAGTGCCGCATAGTTCCATGTATTCCATGTACGCTTGTGCATAGGAACAGGAGCGAGGTCTTCGCTGTAGAGGGAGGTGTTATTATTTATGCCTTTATCTGCCATCTGTTTCATTAGGGTGCTCGTCATTGCGAGGAGGAACGACGAAGCAATCTGCTCTTGCTTAAAAACATGTTACCATTCGGACACCTCTTCCCACAAGTCTTTCCATTCAGGATTTACACTTTCAATTAGCCTAGTCTTCTTTGCTCTGCTTCCGCCTTTAATTCTTTTCTCCTCAGCAATCACTTCTTCTATGTTTAAATAGCTATTGTAATAGACTAGCTTGTCTACGTGGTAAGCCTTTGTAAAGCTTTTCTCAAATGTTCCATTCTTATGTTGTTGAACTCTTGTTATCAAATCAGATGTCACACCAGTATATAGAACCTCGTTATGAATATTCGTCATTATGTAAACACTTCCTCCTCTTTGCATACCTGTTCAGTATTAAAAGCAGATTGCTTCGTCGTTCCTCCTCGCAATGACGTTATGCAACTTCCGCATCGGTTATCTTCAATGCTTCACTAATTATTGCTAACCCTTCATCAATTTGTTCTCTTGTAACACAAAGGGGTGGAGCAATGAAAATATAACTCCAGCGAACAAAAGTGTACATGCCTAGTTCTCTAAGCTTTGCTGCAACTTTATTCATCACGACCATCTCATCAGGCTTGGCGTTGAAGGGAGCAAATGGTTCCTTTGTCGTCCTGTTTTTTACCAATTCAAGGCATCCTAATAAACCTGTATTGCGGCAGTCGCCAATGCTTGGGTGTAAACGTTTCATTTCCTCTAAACGTAAGTCTAAGTATTTACCCATTGCATGTGCATTGCCAATCATGTTTTCATCTTCGTAGATGTTCAGCACTTCAATCGCTGCTGCGCAGGATACGGGATGAGCAGAATAGGTTAGTCCAAGTGGAAGAACATTATCTTCATATTTAGCAGCAATTTTATCCGACACGATCAAACATCCTAAAGGCAAATAGCCGGATGTAAGTCCCTTTGCAGAAACAATCATATCAGGAACTATATTATGATTTTCAAAGGCAAACCATTTACCAGTTCGACCGAAACCGCTCATGACTTCGTCGATAATCAATAATATGCCGTGCTTGTCACAGATACTTCTTACTGCTGTTAGAAAACCGTTCGGATATTTTAAGCAGCCTGAGGAGCCTGATTCACCTTCGAGCAAAATAGCGGCGAAGTTTGATGGACCTTCGTATACGATCGTATTTTCTAATTGAGCAACCGCTTCCTTTAATAAGTTTTCTTCACCGTATTGCCAGCGGTAAGCATAAGGAATTTCGAAGTGAACAACATTAGGCACCTGTTGGCTATCGTGCGGTAGTTTTCTTGGATCGCCACCTGCAGTCATCGAGCCATAAGAAGCACCATGAAAGGCACGATACCGAGCGAGTATTTTATGTCGACCTGTGTATAGCCTTGCAAGTTTAATGGCATTTTCTATTGCTTCAGCGCCGCCTGTTGTGAACAGGGTTTTGTTCAAACCGTCAGGAGTAATTGAGGCAAGTTTTTTTCCTAACTCACCACGAGCCTTAGTTGCACAACTTGGGGTAACATAAGCAACCTGTTGCATTTGTTCAGCTACAGCTTGCGTTACTCTTTGATTTCCATGACCAATGTTTACGTTCATTAATCCTGAAGAAAAGTCGATATATCTTTTCCCATCATAATCATACAGGTAAACACCTTCACCATTTTTTATGGTAATAGGGTTAAGTCCCTTTTGTTTACTCCAAGAGAAGAGAGTATAGTCAAGATTATCCTGGATGATCTCTTCCGTTTCATTTTTAGTTCTTGGTTGAACCAATGTATCCAGTAATGACATAGTCTTTATTTTAGTATAGATTCTTTATTGCGGCTCGTCCTCGCAATGACGAAGCTTAACTCATCCAGTTAACACCTGCTTCGGCATTCCACTTAATGGTGCTCTTTTTAAGTTTGGTCCAAAACTCGATTGAACTTTTACCTGTAATATCGCCTCCACCAAACTTGCTTTCATTCCAACCGCCAAAGCTGAATGGCTCACGTGGTACGGGAACGCCGACGTTTACTCCGATCATTCCTGCTCTTGCATGGTCGATAATGTAACGGGCAACACCACCATTTTGTGTAAACACTGATGCGGCGTTGCCATAAGGATTTGCATTCTCTATTGCAAGGGCTTCATCAACAGTATCGGTACGCATGATGCTGATTACTGGGCCGAAAATTTCTTCTGTAGCTACTGACATTCCAGGTTTTACATAATCGATTACCGTTGGTCCAACATATGTTCCTTCTTCTTTCCCCTTTACTTTTACTCCACGTCCGTCAACTAATATTTTTGCACCCTGTTGTTCGGCTTCGGTTATATATTTTTCAATTCTGTCTTTGCTTTCTTTATTGATCACGGCTCCAAGATTTTCTCCTGGTATAATCTTCCTTGCTTCGTCACATATCTTATCTATGATATGATCAACATTTCCAACGCCAACCATTGCAGATGCAGCCATACAACGCTGACCTGCACAACCGCTCATGCTTGCAGCAACGTTTTGGGCTGTCATGTTTGGGATCGCATCCGGCATAACCATTAAATGATTTTTCGCACCACCTAATGCAAGGCAACGTTTGTAATTATTTGTTGCACGTTGGTAAACGATCTTTGCAACTTTAGTAGAGCCAACGAAGGAAACGGCTTCAATACCGGGATGATCACAAATCGCTTCAACTATTTCAACATCACCATGAACTATGCTAAATACGCCATCAGGTAAACCTGCTTCTTTCAATAGTTCTGCTATTCTGCCGCAACTTAAAGGCACCTTCTCTGATGGCTTCATTATCATGCAATTACCTAAAGCAATTGCATTTGGTAATGTCCACATAGGAACCATACTTGGAAAATTAAACGGGACAATTGAAGCAACTACACCAAGGGGAACATGTTCTGTTCTACACTCTACTCCGCGGCTAACTTCAAGCAATTCGCCAGTTATTAATTGAGGGAGCGAACATGCAAATTCGGTAAGCTCAATGCACTTCTCTATCTCAGCAATAGATTCACCGATGGTTTTTCCATTTTCTTCGGAGCATAATTCTGCAAGCTGCTGTAAGTTCTTTTCTAATAAATGTTTTAGTTTAAAAAATACCTGAACTCTTTCCTTAATAGGCGTCTTTGACCATTTATGAAACGCTGCTCTTGCATTTTCAACCGCGTCATTCAAATCTTCTTTCGAAGACATTGGAACCTCTGAAAGTAAGCTTCCATCAAGCGGAGAAATCACTTTCATATTGCGTTTGGTAGAAGCATCTACAAACTGTCCATTTATATAGTTTTTAAGAGCAGGGTATTTCATCTATGGGTTAATCGTTTAGGTAGAAAGTGTAAACATTAAATATATCGATTTATGTGTTATCAATAAAGCTGTGGTAAAGTTTTTTGGGATAATGCCAATGGTGTCTCACATTTGCGCTAATTATGACACCGGAACGAAGAGAAAAGCTTTTATCTGTATTACACAAGCGACAAGAAAACCTGACAGTTGTTTTAGAGAATGTTTTTGATCCACATAACGTTGCGGCTGTAATGAGAACATGCGATGCTGTTGGGATTCAGGAGATGTATACGATAAATACAATATTAGCTCCCCACAGGCAGTGGGGTTTTAGAAGCAGCAGCAGCGCTAACAAGTGGATTACGCTCCATCAGTTTGATGATGCTGAAGAATGTTTTACAGCTTTGCGTAAAAGATTCTCCAGGATTTTAACAACGCATCTCGCAACAGATTCTGTAAGTTTATATGAGATTGATTTTACCGAAAGCATAGCTCTTGTTTTTGGCAATGAAAGAAAGGGAGTAAGTGACGAAATAAGAAGATTAGCAGATGGTAATTTCAACATTCCGCAACAAGGGATAATAAGAAGTTTAAATATTTCGGTTGCATGTGCAGTTAGTATTTATGAAGCATACCGGCAGAAGAATGTAGCCGGTCACTATAATCAACCCTCATTACCGGAGGACAAGATGAACACGTTGTTGAACGAATGGGGTTTTAAAGAAGAAGACATGCCTTAAAATAATTTTATGAAGAAGATTGTTTTTATACTGATGTTGATGATTGGATTTGCAGGAGTTGCAGATGCTCAAACAATTAAAAAGGTAAAAGCTACTGATGTGCGCATGATGATTGACACAAGCACAACTCCACTGATTGTAAATTTTTGGGCTACCTGGTGTGCTCCATGTGTAAAAGAGATTCCATGGTTTGATAGTATAATGGCTGTCAAAAGTTCTAATGTAAAGTTATTATTAGTCAGCCTGGACTTCCCGGAATCTTATCCAAAACAGCTTACGTCGTTTGTGCAAAAGAAAGGGTACAAGGGAGAAGTTGTCTTTTTGAACGAATCAGATGCTGATTATTTCTGTCCTGCTATTGAAAAGCAATGGGATGGTTCAATACCTTCTACGATTTTTATTGACAATACTAAGAAGCATAAGGTTTTTGTTGGATCGCAGGTTACAAGGCAGCGGTTTGCGGTGGAGTTGGATAAACTAATGAGCAAAGAATAAAGCCCTTATCTAAAATGTACTTCAGAATAAATAAGCTGATTGTAGCCACTATTGTATTGTTTTTCTTAATAGGAAAGACTAGTGCACAATACAACTACACTATTATTTATCATAAAGATAACTTAGGGCTAAATCCTGAACTCATTATAAAATATCCTGCAATAAAAAGCATGCTCGTTTTTAACGACACCCTCTCATTCTATAACCATATTACTGACAATATTGGTCTTAATAAATCTAAGACTTTTGGTAAAAGATTAGTCCATCATTCGCTGATGTATAACTCGAATAAAAAAATTTTATATAATGTGGTAGCTTATAATGGCAGGTTTTTAATTGCTGATGATCGTGTAACGACATGGACCTTACTAAAGGAAGTGAAATATGTGCTAGGGTATAAGTGTTTTGCCGCTATAAGAACAAATACCAATAACGACACCATAAAAGCATGGTATACACCTGAACTAAATAGGTCCTTTGGTCCAACTACATATACTCACTTGCCCGGTGTTATCTTGGAGGTGCAGGATCAGCAATACAACTGGCATATTATAGCGGTTAAAGCTCAAAAGACAAATCACACATTAATTTTTCCAAAAGCACGTATTATAAGCAGGGATGAGTTTTTTAAAAAAAGGAGTAAGATTAAGTGAAATTGATTATTGCTAAACGTTCACATTGCTTTCCCTTTAACTCCTAATGATCTTTAAAGTTTTTTCTGTATTTAGTTTCACTCCAATAAATCTGCCCAATAGAGCACCACATAAAAGGGCTGCTGTAAAGTATACTGTAAAATAAGTTCCTCCTCTGCTTATGTCAGCCATTATTCCTACTGTTGTTTCACAAATGAAACCAATGGAACATAATAAAAGGAGATATTTTTTATCTATAGGGTTATAAAAAGTAACTATAAGAGATGCAAAAAAATAAACAAGAAAAAATAGGAAGGCGGAAATAGCTATTTCACTATGTTGTAAAACCCTCGTTGAAGCAGCGAAAACTTCTACTAGAAAACCAAAGAGTAATAAAAATATGATTGTTGGTTTTTCAAAAATTCTTTTTAACGTGATGGTACCTGGTTTGTTGACAGTAAATATAACGCTCAACAAGCAAAAACAAATACACCAACCTATTATGTAAAAGCTGAACTCCGCAAAATCACTATCGAAAGTTCTTACAGGTAACCAAACCATTTCCGAAAGATTTAGCTTATAAACATTAAATTGAATTGTGTAAATCAATCCAAGCATCAAAAAGGAAAAACAAACTATTCTTATACTATTGATGTTTACTTGTTTTTCTATAAATGACGAAATCGAATCTTTCTTCTTTACAATAACTATTAACAAGAAGCACATTAATAGATTGAATGCTATTATTGATATAGTAAGAAAAATTTAACCAGCAAAAGTTTGATATACCCACAGATAAAATACACCAACACACATATATACTAAAGAAGAAAATGAAAAGATTATATTAAATCCAATAAGTAAATACACCCAAACTTTACTGGTATTTATGGTGGTGTTAACCTTGCTATATTCCTCACTTATCACCTTTTCATTTCCCAATCTTTTAGACGCAATCATAAAAGCTTCTTGATCTGATAATCCCTTTTGAATTAATGATGAAGTTGCATCCTCTAAATGAGCAGAAAGTTCCGCTGCATCAGAATTTGTTATTGCGCCTTGAGATTTAATCCTATCTATATACTCATCGATAGATTGCATGAGACTGAATGGTGAGGTAGCCATAATTGGTTGATTATATTATTAATAAAATTCCATTCTCCTAATTGCTGCTCTATTTGCTGATTACCTTTTATAGTAAGGGTGTAGTATCTTCTTTGCCTGCCCGTATCAGCTTTTTTCCAATTGCCTGTAAGCCATTTTTTTGATTCCATCTTTTTTAAAACAGGATATAATGTACCCTCAGCTATCTGTAACTGCCCATTTGATTTATCACGTATCTGTTGAATTATTTCGTACCCGTAACTTTCGCCAGACTTCAATATTAATAATACCAAAGGTGCTAAGGAACTTGCCATTAATTCTTTGCTTAATTCTTTCACACTACAATAATACATAGAAGTTCTAAGTATTCAACTGGTTTTAGAGACTATATAAAAGATTTCCTTCTCATCAGTAGCTATATAGAACTATTCAGCTTTTGTTCTGGAGTTTGATATATTGGTGGAGAAGCAGGTGTATGCTTGTGATGAAAAGGTTGTGGCTCTATAGTAAAATCTTATGTATCTGCATATTAAGCACTGTACGTGAAAAAAGTTTTCGTAAAAAAATATGTACTATGTTGCTTTCCCTTTTAACTCCCAATGATCTTTAAAAATCTTTCCCTCCCTGTCCTTCTTCAACGTTCTTGCGTAGCGTTCTCCTTTTACAGTTCCTTTCTCAGTTTTCTTGCCCATAAACAATTGAATTGCGTTTCCGTCTTCATCTGTTTTAAAAGCAAGATCGTAGCCTTTGTATTTCATTTCAACCATTGTTGAAGACTCGAATTTTTTGGATAGCTTCTTTTGTAAGTCTTCATTTATCATCAGGAGTAATTTTCTTTAATCAAATTGATTGCTCCTTTTATACCGGTATTTTTTAAAGCTTTAAATTCATTACCATCATTCATGTGGTATGATGTGAAGAAGAAGGTAATTTCATTCAACATTTTATCATCAAAATCTTCTATAGAATTGAAGGATGAGAAAGTATATGATTCTGTAGAAACAGCTAAAATTCTATCGTTTCTTACAATTTTGCCATCTTCTTTTTGCTCAGCTTCGATAACACCAAGCACCCTGCATTCAACAAGACAACCGGGATAACCTGGTTCATCCATCATGACAAGAACATCAACGGGATCGCCGTCTTCTGCTTTTGTATTTGGAATAAAACCAAAGTCGAAAGGAAAAGCCATACCTGCTGGAAGTGTCTTAGTCAGCTTGAATAGATCTGAGTCCGGATCGTATGCATACTTATTCCTGCTGCCCTTTGGTGTCTCTATTATTACGTTGATGTTTTCTGTGGTGCCGATAAATGGTGTTGGAAATTTCATGACACATAATCTAAAAAATTTATACCTGACTACAGTTGCAACAATAATAAAGGAATGCTGAAATTCTTTGTGCAAAAACTGCCTCATCAAGGCACCGCAACCTGAAGTATGCGACCTGATCTTCATCAGGACAGGCTCCACTCAGCTCAATCGGAGAGTAAGTGTTATAATAAAAAAAGAGCAGCCAAATGACTGCTCTTTTTGAAGTATTTGAAAATTGCTTAGGCTTTTCTTTTAATAGAGCAACCAACAGAACGGGTATTCTTAACAGAAACTTCTTTTCCACTAATTGTTTCATTGATAGCAGTAGCAAGATGTTTTCTTTTTGCTTGTGATGCATCCTGGTTATCATCCATTGCACCATGATAAATCAATTGACCTTTTGCATTGAATAAAAATGTTTCAGGTGTACGTGTGGCACCAAACGCGTTTGCAACAACGGAATTTACATCCACTACATAGGGTATATAATTATATGGTTGTGCTTTTGCATACTGCACCATGGCATTATAGGAGTCATCACCATCACGGTAATCTTCGTTTGAGTTGATGATGATTACACCAAAACCGTTTTGTTGTGCTTCTTTGACTGCTTCCAATGTTCTGCTTTGGTATTTAACAACGTAAGGACATGTGTTGCAACTGAACATCACCAAAACTCCGTTTCTACCAGTTACGTCTTTAATAGAGTATTCCTTTCCGTTTACAGATTTCATCTTCACATCTGCCTTTGGTATGGATGAACCAATAGGTATAGGTTGAATATTGTCTTGTGCAACCAAAACTGTAGTTGAGAGGGCTATAAACGCAACCAAAAAAAGCTTTTTCATTTTGTAAGATTTTGATTGCTCAATTTAGGTAAAACCTCGGTTTCTATCAAACCAGCCATCTCTTTTTGGCGCCGTTCGTCCGCTTCGGCTCTTAAATAAGTTATGCTAACATTTAGCTCAAAACCTATAAGCAGTATAAGAGAGTTGATGTAAATGAGCAACATCAGTATTAAAACTGTTCCTATGGAGCCATAAACTTTGTTGTAGTCGCTGAAATTGTTAACCCAAAACGAGAAAACATATGTTGTTAAAATTGTGAGGAATGTTGCCAGGATGGAACCGGGAGATAAGGTACTCCACCTTTTTTTTACGCTTGGTCCAAACTTGTAGATTAATGCAATACCGTAAAAGAACAGCGTGATAGTAATAATCCAGCGAAGGATTTTTGCCCAAATAATTCCTGAACCCTTAATGTTGAGCCATTTTAGCATTAGGTCGAATAATATTGTTTGTCCTATTAAAACTAAAATAACACCTATCATCAGCCCAAGAACAATAGCAGTAAGCTTGATAGCCCGCCATCTTTTCTTTATAAAAGATTCCTGCTTTGCATATTGGTAAATTGATTTGTCGAAGGTGCGCATCACTGTTAGCATTGCATTCGAAGCATAAAATATAACCAGCAAAAAAGTGAAGGACAATAATCCTCCACGTTCAGTATTTAGAAAGTCTTCTAAAAAGGTATTTACGAAGTTGTAGGTGTTTTGATTTGGACTCAGATCACGTGTAAGTCTTAAAAGCTCTGCAGTAAATTGTTTTGATACTGGTAAATAGGGTACAAGCGTAAAAACGCAAATGCACGCCGCCGGAATAGCCATTATAAAGTTGAAAGAAATCGCTGAAGCTCTTTCGTTTAACCCTACACGTTTTATTTGTTTTAGAAAGAAGCGGAATGCATCGTAAAGGGGAACTCCATAAAAGCCGGGTAAAACTATTTGCTTGCTTTTATGAATGATAAAAGCTACCGGACGGGTTTGTAATATTATGCGTTCTAATTTGGTCAAAAGGGTTAAGTACTACAATGTAAATTAGTTTAATAGAAGTACAAAAAGTACAAGTTTGGGATTCTTCGACTTCACTCAAATTAAACTGCTACACTTAGCTAATCTGTGCGATGCCTTTGAACTGAGCGTAGCAACGATGTTGAGTAAAGATATTAAGCTGGTAACAAAAACTTCTCCTACTTATTTTGCTTTTTTAAAAGGTACTCATCAAGTGCCTTCTGGTATTCCTTAGCATATTTTAAATGGTCGGTATAGTTAGTGGCGAAAGTATGATATCCTGAAAAATCTTTTTTTGCAACGAAGAAAAGATAGTCGGTTTGTGGTGCATTCAAAACTGCATCGATCGTTGTTGTAGAAGGTGTGCAAATTGGGCCCGGAGGTAGTCCCTGATTTCTATATGTGTTGAACGGGGAGGCAACCTGGAGGTGCTTATGATAGATTCTTTTAAGGCTGAAATCTTTTAGCGCAAACTTTACGGTAGGATCAGCTCCCAAAGGCATTCCTTTACGATATCTGTTGATGTATACACTTGCAATGTTTCCCTTTTCGTCGTTCTTGTTTGTTTCTTCCTCAACTATAGAAGCAATGGTATAAACCTGTTTAGAAGTGAAACCCAGGCTTTCAGCTTTTTGCAAACGATTATTTTTCTTCCAGAAATTTTCCTGTTCCGTTTGTAAGCGTTTTAAAATTTTAGGAGCTGATGTTGTCCATAAAAATGAATAAGTATTTGGTATGATCAGCGTCATCAAAGTATTATCATCTACATTGAAAGCCGAAAGGCTATCGGTATTTTGTAGGAAGGAAATTACATCTACCGAATCTGCCTCGAAATTTTTCCCTATTACTTTTGCAAGGTCTTGTGGAGTACGAAGTTTGTTTATTACAAGATTTACTGGTGATTGATTGTTATTGCGAAGCATCTTTGAAATGCTTAAGATGCTTTGTCCTCTATCAATTTTATATCTTCCGGGCTTTACCCTTTCCCAAACTTTCATTCGGGAGGCTACCCAATCAAACATCGATGTTTTTGATAGCAGTTTATTTGCTTTCATACTATCCAGGATGGATGCTTTATCAGCTTTTCCGGTAGCTATGTATAAGTATTTAGATTTTTCGGTAAAAGCAGTTGCGGAGCCCAATACCAGCCACGTCGCAACGGCACCGGTAATTACAAGTATTACTATTACAGCAAGGATGACTTTCTTCATGGTTTATTCAGTAATAAAAAACCCTGTCTTATAAGGACAGGGTTATATAAAGTTAATAAGTTATTTATTATCGCGGTGTTTGGTTATTTGGTTGTGGTTGAGGTGTTGGTTGTTGTTGAACAGGTGCAGGCTGCGAAGTGCCCTGCTTCGTATTAATTTTGTCTAAAATATCATTATCACTATCACCACCACCTTTCATAAAGAAAGAAGAAAAAAGGCAAAGTATTGCTATAACCGAAGCAAAGATCCATGTACCTTTTTCAAGAACATCTGTTGTTTGCTTAACACCCATAAACTGGTTGTTGAAGCCAGCAATGTTTCCTGAAAGTCCACCACCTTTTGGGTTTTGGATGAGGATAAGAAAACCAAGCACTATACACGCAACAGCAATAAGAATAAGAAACAAAATAGTCATCTCAGGTACCTTTTAATTTTTGAATTTGGTTCGCAAAGTACGTGCTTTTGTCAGGATTTAAAAAACTTAATTTATTGTAAACCTCTATTGCCTGGTCATTTTTGCCCTGCTTTATCAATACGTCAGCCATAGCTTCCGTTACTATTTCCTCGGGAGTGTTAGATGTATCAGCGATTTTTTTAATTGTGGGGTCAACCTCAGTATCCTGTGTTGATTTTAAGGCATCTTCAGGTCCGAGTTTTTTCATGTGTTTCAGCCAATCTGTAAAACTTCGTAGCTGTTTTCCGAGTTTATCCTGGGGGTTTTTCTCCAACACCAATTTTATTCCCTGCGATGCGAAATAATCTACGGTGTAATAAGGTTCAATTGGAATGAGTGGCTCATTTGGTGTTGCTGGTGCTTCAGAATCTTCTTTTAGTTGATCTGGAGTAGAAGTGCCTGTAATGTTCTCGCTTGCAGGCGATATTGTTTCCTCCTTAGAACTGGCTAAAGATATTTCCGGCTCTGCTAATGTCTCATCTATAGAAGTGGGCTGAACCAAAGTATTCTCAATTACAGTAGCGATAAGATCTTTTTCGGAAAGAGCATCTTCGGCTTGTTTATCTTCTTCAGTTGGTGTGACATCTTCTTGAAAATTTTCCACTGGAGATGATTCTTCTAGTTCACTTTCAACAGGTGCTGGTATCTCGGGTTGCTCTTCTGAAATGCTTTCTTCAGCTTGGATATTTTGCTCAGCAATTTCTTCTAAAATTTCTTCTTTCTCAGGATGGAATTCATCAGGAGTAATTTCAACTTCTTCTCCAGATTGATTTTCTGATTCTTTAGGTGATAATGTTTCTTTTGCTAAAGAGCTTGCAGCACTAATTTCATTGTTATTCAAAAAGGAGTCAGGCTGATGCTCATCTTCCGCTACATTAAATTTATACGGTGTTTCATCTTCTGTCTGTACTACTGCTTGTGCAGAAGCAATCTTTTCTTCTGTTTCTTCTTCCTGCTCAGAAAAAATTATGTCTGGCTTAGTATCTAAAAGTTGATAGTGCAGCCAGTAAGGATTATTGAAGTATAGCGCTGCTTTTTGTACCTGCGGAAGGAAGCCAGTGTGATTCTCAACCTTATATTTTTTTGCCAACAGAACCTGGCTTACCGAAAAATATGGATGTTCCTTAGCTATTCTTTCAAGTTCTTCTGTATTTATCTCAGAAATGTTTTTATTTCCCGTGAGGTGAGATGAGGCTTTTTCAAGGAATTCATTCATGAGGTGAAAATACAACTAAGCTTACCATTTGGAAAAAATACGATTGAATATTTCATCTGAAAGATTCCGAACGATTTCTTCATTCAATGTACTTTCAGCCTGTTGAAGTGAAAGTCTTGCAGAGAAATCAAAGTTTCTCGACACATCAAACTCCTCAGTCTTATCATTTACTAAATCCCTTAAAGTAAGATGTACACTTACGGTTAAACGCTGTGTTGCCGCTTGCTGGTTAGAAATGCCTGAAGTAGAAACAGAATAATCAGAAATATATCCACTCACCTGGTAATGGGCGTCATCACTATTGGTTCGTGTTAGCCGGGTTTGATTTACTACTTTGGTTTGAAATCTGTCAGTTAATTGTGGACTTAATTGAGGATTTACATACCGCGCCCTGTTTTCTATAAAAGCTATTTTAATGGTCTTAATATTGGCAGGGATAGTAGCCTCGTTAAACTTGTAAATTTTACAGGAAAAGAGGAAAGGAAGAAATAGGAATAGGCAGGAGATAGGAGACAGGAGACTGGAAATAAGACTTCTCATACTTCGCATTTCCAATTTCATATTTCGTATTTCGTATTTCGTACTTCGTAATTTATTCATCAATATCATATTCCTTCAGCTTTCTATAAAGTGTTCTTTCGCTTATACCTAAATCAGAAGAGGCATCTTTCCGTTTTCCTTTATGTTTTTTAAGTGCCTTAATAATTAGTTCTCTCTCTTTATCCATTATGTTTAAAGACTCTTCAACTTCTTCGTGATGATGAATATCATCGTGGTAAATTACTGGTTGCGGATGATTAACTACAGGCGCATGATGAAGAGATGGCTGACCGTTCGACGATTCACCTCCCTGTGGAAAATCATTCAATAAAGATTCTCTTGCAAAAGAAGCTGCAGCATTTGTTGAGGATGGATTCTGAACAATCTCCAAAAACATCTTCTTCAATTCTGTCACATCTTTCTTCATGTCGAAGAAGAGCTTGTACAAAATCTCTCTTTCGTTGGCAAACTCTTTATTGTTAGTAGTAGCCCCACTGTTAGCCAATACAGGCAACCTGTTCATATTCGCTTCTGGTAAAAATCTCAATAGCTGTTGCGCGGTGATTGTTTTATCAGTACTCAATACAGATATCTGCTCCGCAATATTTTTTAACTCTCTTACATTTCCTCTCCACGGGTAATTAATTAAGATATTTTTCGCCTCTTCCTCCAGCTGAACAGGTGTCGTTTTATATCGCTCTGCAAAGTCAACTACAAACTTCCTAAACAGCAATACAATGTCTTCCTGTCTGTCCCTTAAAGGTGGTACACGAATCGGAACTGTACTCAATCTATAATATAAATCTTCTCTAAATTTTCCATTTTGTGTGAACTCTAAAAGCTCCCTGTTGGTTGCGGCAATTACCCTAACATCGGTTTTTTGAACCTTAGAAGAACCAACCCGAATAAACTCACCGGTTTCTAAAACACGTAGCAGCCTCGCCTGTGTTCCCAAAGGCATTTCACCAATCTCGTCTAAGAAAATAGTACCACCGCTCACCGTTTCAAAGTAACCTTTCCGGCTGTCTACTGCACCGGTAAATGATCCCTTTTCATGTCCAAAAAGTTCGGAATCTATTGTTCCCTCCGGGATAGCGCCACAGTTGACTGCAATAAACGAATTATGTTTCCGTGCAGAAAGCGCATGTATAATGTGAGAGAATGCTTCCTTACCTACACCGCTTTCGCCAACGATCAGCACACTCAAATCTGTATTTGCAACCTGTACAGCCACATTCAATGCGTGGTTAAGAGCAGGGGAGTTACCTATTATTCCAAACCTGTTTTTAATTGCTTGAGGATCCATTCTTTTCTATTAATTCTTCTGACTTCTTTTTTAGTACCAGCTTCGGTTTTTCATAGCATCATCGTTGCGTCGCAATCACTTCATCGGCATCGCTTTTGGAAACTGTGGGCTTATATATCATTTACGATTTCGCCAAGTAAAGTGGCTCCGGTAGCATTAGTAATATGCACTTTCACATAATCACCCTTCTTATTTCCTTCTTCATTCTTTGGAAATACAACTACTTTATTTTGACTTGTTTTTCCTGCCCAATCTTTCTCACTCTTTTTTGAATTGCCTTCAATCAGAACCTTAAAGGTCTTACCAATATCACCTTTATAACTTTCCTGCGATAACCTGTTTTGCAGTTTAACTATCTCGTCAAGCCTTCTCTTTTTCACATCAAGGGGAATATCGTCTGCATACCTTCTTGCCGCTAAAGTGCCGGGTCTTTCACTATAAAAATACATGTAGCTCATATCAAACCTTCCATACAACAAAATAGTAAGTGTATCCTGGTGATCTTCCTCAGTCTCGGTACAAAAGCCGGAAATGAAATCACTTGTTAAGCTGCATTCCGGTAATATTTCACGAATTCGATCAACTTTACCAATGTACCATTCACGGGTATAAGTTCTGTTCATCAATTGCAACACTCGACTGCTTCCACTTTGTACAGGTAGATGAATGTGTTTGCAAACGTTCTCATACTTCGCCATTATGTGTAGCACTTCATCGGTAATATCTTTAGGATGTGACGTACTAAATCTTACCCTAAGCAAAGGGTTTATAAGCGCTACTTTTTCAAGAAGACTTGCAAACGTTACAATGGTGGTTTTCTTTTCATCAACCCAATTATAACTATCTACATTTTGCCCGAGCAGCGTTATCTCTCTATATCCCTGGTTAAATAATTCTTCGGATTCTTTTACGATCGAATAAGCATCACGACTACGTTCTCTGCCACGTGTAAATGGAACTACACAGAAGCTGCACATATTATTACAGCCGCGCATGATGCTTACAAAGGCAGTAACGCCATTACTGTTTAATCTAACGGGGGAGATGTCAGCGTAAGTTTCATCTCTGCTCAACAAAACGTTCACTGCCTTTTGCCCGCTTTCTGCTTCTTCAATTAACAGTGGGAGAGTGCGGTATGCATCCGGGCCGATAACAAGGTCTACAAGCTTTTCTTCTTCAAGTAATTTGCCCTTGAGGCGTTCAGCCATACAACCTAAAATGCCAACAAGCATTCCAGGTTTTGCTTGTTTAGCTTTTCTAAATTCTGTAAGTCTTTTCCTTACAGTAGCTTCGGCTTTTTCGCGAATGGAACATGTGTTGACTAGTACAACATCAGCTTCTTCAAAGTCCTTGGTGGCACCAAAACCTTCCTCATGTAATATTGATGCCACTATTTCGCTGTCCGCAAAATTCATGGCGCAGCCATAGCTTTCTATGTAAAACTTCTTCTTAAAAACATCAATCTTCTCAACAACAGGTACAAATGCTTCACCTTGCCTTACCTCATCGTGAGCCTTGTCTAATACTAAAGTCTGCATCTAACACTTTTAGGTTGGCAAAAATAAACAAATACAATCATGTTATGTCAGGTTGGCAGAAATGATTTCATAAAAAAAAAGCTGCCCTTTGGAGGCAGCTTTAAAGAATTATTCTAAATCTAGTTATTAGCAAAAATGGTAAGAGATCTTGCCTTAGTGCCGGTGGTAACGCCAAAGTGGCCTCTATATAAAAGTGTATGAGCCCTGCCCCTGTTTGTGGTATTTGCGCCAGGTGAGCCTGTTGAAACAGTTAATTTCGCAATGTCGGTAAGGGTTCCTGTAGGGCGAACATAAAAAGTATCCGTTGCCAGGTCGTATGGTAATGATAGAAAAGCTGTTGCTTTAGCAGGCGAGATATTAGTAAATATATTTGAAGCTCTTCTAAATGAGTAGACATCTACAGCTCCCGGATCGTTTAATACAGCATGTACAAATCTTATAGTAAAATTGCTTGTATCCGTCAATGCAAAATTATCTTTTAGCCACATCTGCCTTGATTCGTTTGTGCCTGCTGCTTCGTCTGTTATTATAAAGCTGTAATAACTGCCTGCTTCCAGCGATTTGTTAGTGGCAGCTAATGTAATCGAGTCAGGTGTCAAGACTCCATTTACCGTAAGTCTTATAGCTTGAGCTCCGGGAGGTACTGCCGCATACAGGTTTGTTGCAGTTGGATAGAGTAAACCGTACGTCAAAAATGAACCACTTATTTTAGTGTTGTTCATATATACATTAAAGCTATCTGCGCCTTTATACACTTGCCTGAAGTTAGGTGAAGCATGAACAAACTTTACAAAAGCAGACCCTTCTGTGGTTGAAACTTTATTGACAAGATCGATTTCTCTTTCGCACGACCAAATCGTTCCGGCTGTGCATACAAACAGGATAATTTTAAAAATATTTTTCATTATATATTTTTTACTTAAGGTTATTTCGTTGAAAACCACATTTCATAGGTATTGTAGTCAGCATTCAGAGCGCCTATTCTTTGCAATTCCGGTACATTGTATAAATATTCTGAATTATAGCGTGGTCTCATCCTATAAGCTAGCTTGCCATTGTTAGTCGAAATTAGATTAGTACCGGACGGCGTTACGAAGTCTGCATAAACAGGTTTTCCGGTAACAGGATCCAAATCTGTATTGTAATGGTATTTACGCATATCTGTCCATGTTTGCTGGCTACCCCATATATATAAAGCGATATATTTTTGAAGCATTATGTGAGATAACGTTAACTCGTTCGAAGATGCAGGTACGACTGCGGGATTGGCCAGGTATGCTGCTTTAACCGCTGGGGTAATCTCTCTGCCCGCAGGAATATTTTGGGGATAAAACTTAGTAAGCATATCAAAGTTTAGGCTTATTGCATTGCTGTAAGCCGCGAGTGCCCTCGGTTTGTCATTTTTATGAAAAGCTGCCTCTGCTATGATAAACTGCATTTCTGAAGCTGTCATCATAGGCCATGGGCTTAAATTCTGGTAAAGATACCTGCTGCTGTCTACTGCAGGAGGTACAATG
>DASVST010000622.1:0-3847 GCA_036387965.1 Segetibacter sp.
GCAAGCTTAGTGAGGAAGACTTAATGATTTGCAACGAGGAAGAGGGAATGTGCATTGCCGGTGTTTTTGGCGGATTGAAGAGTGGTGTTAAAGAAGCAACCACAAAGATCTTTTTGGAAAGTGCATGGTTCAACCCAACAGCAATAAGAAAGACATCGTTCAGGCATGGATTGCGTACCGAAGCTGCGACAAGGTTTGAAAAAGGTGTTGACATTTCTAATGTGGTAAACGTTCTTAAGCGTGCGGCTTTACTTATTAAAGAAGTTGCGGGCGGTAGTATTTCTTCTGAGATCATTGATGTTTATCCAAATCCAAAGGAAAAAACTCAGGTAAGCATCAAATATCACTACCTAAAAAAATTGAGCGGAAAGAATTATCATCCTGATGCCGTGAAGAAAATCCTCAGCAGTTTAGGCTTTGATATATTAAGAGAAGGAATGGATGAGTTGATGGTTGCTGTTCCTTTTAGTAAGCCCGACATTAGTCTTCCTGCCGATATTGTTGAAGAGGTTTTACGAATTGACGGACTTGATAACATTGAATTGACAGGTTCAATAACTATAAATCCTTCTGTTGACGAAAATGGATTGAAGGAGGCATTGAGAGAAAAGATATCAGGTTTTTTGGTGGGTCTCGGCTTCAATGAAATTCTTACAAATTCAATTACGAATAGCCGCTATTTTACTGAAGAGCAATCGAGTACAACCGTAAAAATGATCAACAATCTAAGTGCAGATTTAGATGTGATGAGACCATCCATGATCGAGCCGGGGTTAGAAACAATATCTTATAACATCAACCGCAAGAACTCCAGCTTACAGTTCTTTGAATTTGGTAAAACGTACCACTCTCACCAGGTTGGAAGTTATACTGAAGATGAGCACTTAGCACTTTACCTAACCGGCAATTTAGATGGCTCCTGGAAAAGCAAAGGTGCTGAGGCAGACTTTTACCGGGCAAAAGGAGTAGCCTCTTCTATTATGCAGTTATGTGGAGCAGGAAATGTGAGTTTTGAAGCAGTAGAAAATAATTCTTTCTCCTTGGTCACGTATGCTTTCGCTGATGATGGAGCAGTTGGATTAGTTGGAGAAATTTCAAAACAGAAGTTGCAGGCATTTGATATAAAACAACCTGTATACTATATAGAGTTAAACTGGCTTCAGCTTAACGAGCTGATTAGTAAACAGAAAATCACCTATACTGAAGTACCAAGGTTTCCGGCAGTTCAAAGAGACCTGGCTTTGGTAGTTGATAAGAAACTTACTTATAATACTCTGGAAAAATCAGTTCAGCAACTAAAGCTTGCTAAATTGCAAAACATGCAGTTGTTCGATATTTTTGAAAGCGAGAAATTAGGAGCTGATAAAAAATCTGTAGCCATCAGCCTAACTTTTATTGACGAAGAAAAAACCTTAACTGATAAAGAAACAGATGCAATGGTCAATAAAATCATACATACTTTTGAGAAGGAACTAAGTGCAGAAATCAGAAAGTAAGGTACAAGTTAGAAGAATGGAATTAGAAGTACGAATGAATAACGACGACAGAAATTAAACAATGGATTTATCGCAACAGATTCAAACCGTTACAGATAAAGTTCAGTTATTACTGAAGCAGTATAACGATGCTCAAAAAGAAGTTCAAAAACTAACTAAAGAAAACGCTTCTTTGAAAAGCCTTGTCGAAGAAAAGAATCAACAAACATTACAACTGCAGCAAAAGGTTGAAGCATTGAGGTTGACCTCAGTAAGCTTAAATGATGATGTAAAAAAAGACCTCGAAAAACGCATCAATGTGTATCTAAAAGAAATTGACAATTGCCTTGCACTCTTAAACGGCTAACCTATGGCGGAACAGTTAATACCGATAAACATCATCATTGCAGATCGTAGCTACCGTTTAAAAATAGCTCAACAGGATGAAGAGGTTGTTAGAAGGACGATCAAGACGATAAATGAAAAGATCGTGGAATACAAAACTAATTTTGCAGGTAAGGATATGCAGGATTATGTGTCAATGGTCTTACTTTGGTTTGCTACGGAGCAAACAAAACCAAATATTAACCAGAACTCAACAGGTGATCAGGAAAAACTACAACGAATAGAAGATATTCTTGATAAAGCGTTGGGTGCAAAGTAGTATAGTTCGAAGACTTCTCGCCAAACTTGAGACTATTTAAGTTGAACAAGTAAATTTTTCTCTCTGCATGATCATTTTCTTATAGACAGATGAACAAAACATCGGTTTATTTACCTCTATCTTTTATCACCCATTCTAATTATCTTCGCAACCTTGCCACCTTTTTTTCAGTTTAGAAAAAGAATTGGGATGAAAGAGAATCTGTTTATGAACCTTTTAAAAAAACAAATAAAGCATGGATCCAATTATATTATCCATTATTATAGGTGTCGTTGCATTAGTCGCAGGAGTTATAGCGGGTAAGGTAATTTTCGCTAAAGACACAAAAAAACAAGTAGAAGACGCAGAACAACAGGCACAAAGAATAATTTCCGACGCTCAGCTTCAGGCTGAAACTTTAAAGAAAGAAAAGATTTTAGAAGCAAAAGAGAAGTTTGTTCAACTTAAATCCGATCACGATAAAGAAGTTTTAGAAAGAAACAGGAAAATCGGTGACCTCGAAAATCGCCTGAAACAAAGGGAGGTAAGTTTTAATCAAAAGGAAAACACGCTTGATAAAACAATAAAAGAAAACGAGGCAATTAAAGAAACACTTAATCGCCAGATTGAAGTCGTAAACCTTAAAAGAACCGAGTTAGAAAAGCACCAGGAAGAACATATTCGCCGCCTGGAAAAAATTGCGGGTCTAACTGCAGAAGAAGCCAAAAACCAGCTTGTTGAAAGTCTTAAACAAGAGGCGCAAAGCAGGGCAATTCGCATACAGCAGGAAATAATTGATGATGCGAAGTTAAAAGCTAATAAAGAGGCTCGTAAAATCATCATTCAAACAATACAGCGTACGGCTGCTGAGCAGGCAATTGAAAATGCAATCACTGTTTTCAACCTCGAAAGTGATGAGATAAAAGGTCAGATCATTGGACGTGAGGGAAGAAACATTCGTGCTATTGAAGCTGCAACGGGTGTCGATCTAATTGTTGATGATACCCCTGAAGCTATTATTCTTTCTTCTTTCGATCCGCTGCGCAGAGAAATTGCCCGTTTAAGTTTACAGCGCCTTGTTTCTGATGGTCGTATTCACCCGGCACGTATTGAAGAAGTGGTTGAAAAAACCCGTCGACAGTTAGAAGACCAGATCATGGAAATTGGTGAAAGGACGGTGATCGAATTAGGAATTCACGGTCTTCACAAAGAATTAGTTCGAATTATTGGAAAGATGAGGTTCCGTTCATCATATGGGCAGAATCTATTAATGCACAGCAGGGAAACTGCAAACCTTTGTGCTTTAATGGCTGGGGAGTTGGGAATGAACCCAAAACTCGCAAAACGTGCAGGTTTACTTCACGATATAGGTAAAGTACCTGACGAGGAAACTGAGTTAAGCCATGCATTGCTTGGAGCAAAACTTGCTGAAAAATATGGCGAAAATCCTGCCGTAGTAAATGCAATCGGTGCTCACCACGACGAAATGGAAATGCAATATGTGATCTCTCCAATCATCCAGGCTTGCGATGCTATTAGTGGCGCAAGACCAGGTGCCAGAAGAGAAATCATGCAGCAATACCTTCAACGTATTAAAGAACTCGAAACGCTGGCACTTGCTTACCAAGGGGTTGAAAAAGCCTACGCCATACAAGCCGGACGCGAACTGAGGGTAATTGTTGAAGCAGACAGAGTTACAGATAATGACAGCGATAAACTTAGTTTTGAG
>DASVST010000623.1:0-6650 GCA_036387965.1 Segetibacter sp.
AGATAGCAAAGACAGAAACTTGCTCATCCAGATCTTTGCGGAACGTCACGACCTTAGCCCTAACTGGGATAAGAAAATGGAAGGGCTTAACATCAACAACCGTGATATTAGCAGGGATGAAATACAAAAAAGCACTGACAGGTTTAAAGCAAGGAAAATAAAGAAGATGATTGCGGAAAATGAGATTGAGCTACAAAAAGCCCAGGATGCAAAAAACTATGACGAGGTTCTAAACCTAATTAACATCCACAAGGAACTTAAAGAACTCGAAAAAGCATTAACCTCACCTGTCGGAACAGTAATCAATAAATGAAGAAAGGCTATCGAATGATAGCCTTTCTTATCTCTTAAAAATATCTTTCTTATTTCTCTGAAGGATTCTTTTTACCAGCTAATAATTTCTCAACTGTAGCTTCCAACCTTCTTGACCTTGTTTCATCTCTTTTTGCTCCTTCTATCCAACTTACATACTCCTTCTGGTTTGTAAAGGATAAAGCCTGGAAAAATTCTCTCGCCTTTTTATGGCGGGTAAACATCTTTTCTAATTCTGTAGGCGGAACAACCAGCTTTTTATCAAAACCAACTCCCTTAACCTCTACAACTTTTACTTCCGGCTTCTCAACCCGAACTATCTGATCTTCCTGTTTAAACCTTATTGCGCTCCAAACATGATCAAGTGCAACTTGCGTTACTCCTGAAAAACCTGCCTGTGTCAATAGTTCCCAGCTGCAATCACGATTTAGATCACTTGAAATTTTACTGGTGGTTTTAGGATAAGCTACCCACATCTTGCCTTCTGGATGCAAAGCGGGTATTACGTCTCTTAAAATACCATTTAACTGGTTGATGTTAACAGCAAAGACAAGAGCAAAATCAATTCTTTTACTTCTTAATAATGGTGTAACGTTTTTGGAATAAGACAATTTCACAAATTGTTTCTCGATCGAGGACGGCAAACCCTGAATTAAAAGGTTTTTTTCGTCTTTAAGTTGCAGCTTTTCAAATAAACTTTGTTGCGACATACCTAAAACTTGTTTTAAGGGTTATCGAAAATGGACTGCAAAAGTATGTCAAAACAAGGAGGAATGCAAATAAAATAGGTCTCTTCTGTGGAAGAGACCTATTGATTAACGAAGTTAACTCTGAATTATCTTGAAGTGCCTACAGGCTTGTAATATTTCAAAGCTTCAGCCATATGAGCGTTTAACTGGTTTATACGTGTTTGCTCAGCAGGGTGAGTACTCAAAAACTCAGGTGGTTTTTGACCGTTACTTAGTTTTTCCATTCTTTCCCATAAAGGCACCGCCTCTCTTGGATTGTAACCCGCTAATGCTGTATAAATTAAACCAAGCCTATCAGCTTCTAACTCTTGCTTACGACTATGGGGTAATACGCCAAATACATTACTACCTACTCCGTATGCTTGCATAAAAAGGTTTTGCGTTTCAGCTGCTTTACTTGATAACGCTACAGAGAGAGCAACACCACCTAATTGTTGTACTAATCCTTGGCTCATTCTTTCACTACCATGTTTAGCTATGGCATGCGCTACCTCATGGCCAACAACAACTCCAAGTGCAGCTTCATTTTGCGCAACCGGAAGTAATCCTGTGTAAACGACTATCTTTCCACCAGGCATACACCAGGCGTTTACGCTCTTATCATTTACAAGATTATATTCCCACTGATAATTCTCTAATTCACCTGCTAGTCCCTGACCTTGGTAATATTTGGTTACTGCGCTTGCAATACGGCTTCCCACACGTTTAACCATTTCGGCATCTTTACTTTGGCTTGATGGTACAACACTATTTTGTGAAAGAAAAGAACGGTACTCCGTTTGCGCCATTTGCTGCAACTGGCTTTCGGGAACCAATGATAATTGTCTGCGTCCTGTAATTGCATTCGTTGCGCAGGCAACGACAAACATCGATACAACTACACTAAATATTGCCAGCTTGTTTCTCAGGATGGATATTAAACTATTCATGACTTTAAATTTCATGAATGTAAACAAGAATAATACCAAAGGAAATTAAGAGGACTGTAAAACGAATAGTAGATTAATAATCAGCGTAGTAGATGAGATATAAGAAGGTTATTCACTATTTCTTCTACGATACTTTCGCCTGTCTCTGTGCTTAAGTATTGGTACTTTACTTTCGGTACCATTGAGGATGCGATTGATATTTTTTTGATGGGTGAGAACCACCATGAGAGCCACAGCTACTGCAAACACTCTGTATAAAGTTTCCCTTTCGTTGAAAACAAAAAGAATGAAAACCGCGAACGATATACTTGCTAATATTGAACTGAGTGAAACAAATCGGGTAAGATATAAAACCAAAAGAAAGACTCCTACACAACATAGGGCGACGATAGGCTGAATTGCAACTACCATCCCAAATAAAGTAGCGACACCTTTACCTCCCTTAAAATCTGCCCAGATGGGGAAGATGTGCCCCAGCACAGCTGCTAAGCCTAAGCCAACCATAAAGTTAGTACGATCCCACTCATCACTTAAATAATAAGGTATAAGAAGATAAAGCCCTGCAGCTAACATACCCTTAATCATATCTATGATCATAACAAAAGTACCCCAGCGTGAACCTAAAACACGGTAGCAATTTGTTGCACCTGCATTTCCACTTCCGTAGTCTCTTATATCAATTCCAAAAAAATGTTTACTTACCCAAACAGCCGTGGGAATTGAACCTATGAGATAGGCCAATATTATAAGTAAGAATTCATTCATTGAGAACGTTCGTTAAAGTTGGACGGCAAAAATAAGGGATAAGAAGCCAACATATTCCTTGTTAACAACTTCTTTCTATTTATTAGCGAAAAGAATACTTATCCAGTTGTTTCTCTCCATGGTTTTTATATAGGATAAATTATGATCGATGCAGGCTTTCACTAAATCTTTTTCATCATCTTTAAGTATCCCGCTTATTAGTAAAAAAGCCTTAGCATTTAATCCAAAAACTAGGCCATGCAGATTCTCGAGTATTACATTTTTATTGATGTTAGCAAGTATAATATCAAACTTTTCATCAGAAGAAAAAGCATCAGCTTGTTGCAAGTTGATTGAAGTGCATCCATTCATTGAAATGTTTTCTTCAGCATTTTGAATGCTCCACTCGTCGTAGTCTATAGCCACAACCTTATTGCTGCCTAACTTCTGAGCAAGTATAGCAAGTATACCCGTTCCTGTACCAAAATCGGCGACAGCCTTCCCCTGAAAATCTAAATCCCTCATTTGCTGAATCATCATATAGGTAGTTGCATGGTGACCTGTACCAAAACTCATCTTTGGTGTTATAATGATATCGTGTTTAGCTATGGTAGAGGGCGTATGAAAATCAGCGCGAACTTCACAAAAATCATCAACTACAACAGGCTCAAAATTGCTCTCCCATAGAGCGTTCCAGTTTTGCGATTCTATGGTTGATTTATAATGAGTTAGATTAAATTGCTTCAATAACTCAGTGAGATTATTCTCATCAAAATCACCCTCCGGAGTGAAAGCTTTTAAACCCGTTTCAGTTTCTTCGAAGCCTTCAAATTTTAAATCGTTTAGTTGTGCGATGAGAATCTCTTTTACAACGACGTCTCCTGTCTCTATAGCTATTTCTATGTAATTAGTCATCTCTGTCTAAATAGAGAATGGCTCCTTTTTGGAGCCATTCAATTATGTTTATTGTCTGTTGTCGTTTCGACGTTCAGGTCTTTCGCCTCTTTCTCCTCCTGCTTCCTCTCTTGGTGCAAACTCAGGCTTCGGCATTAAAACCTTTCTGCTCAATTTGAATTTACCAGTCTTGGGGTCTAAACCTATTAACTTCACTTTTACTACATCACCTTCTTTCAAAACACCTTCCATCGTTTCTAACCGCTTCCAGCTTATCTCACTTATATGAAGTAATCCTTGCTTTCCAGGCATAAACTCAACAAAAGCACCAAACTCTTTTATTCCCTTTACCGTTGCTTCGTAAACATCGCCAACCTGCGGAACAGCCACGATTCCTTTGATCCAGGCTACTGCTTTATCAAGACCTTCCTTCGCTACCGAGAAAATACTTACTTCTCCCACGTTACCAACTTCTTCAAGATTGATAGTCGTTCCTGTTTCACGTTGAATTTCCTGTATGATCTTTCCACCCGGTCCTATGATTGCTCCGATGAATTCCTTATCGACAAACAATTTCTCCATTCTTGGAGCATGAGGCTTAACTTCAGCACGTGCTGCAGGCATACACTCATACATTGCGTCTAGTATATGAAGACGACCTTGCTTCGCCTGGGCTAATGCTTCTCTCATTACATCCATGCTTAAGCCGTCAACTTTAATATCCATCTGCACACCGCAAATTCCATCACGGGTACCGGTTACTTTAAAGTCCATATCGCCAAGATGATCTTCATCACCTAAAATATCTGTAAGAATCGCATATTTACCGTCTTCAGCACGGGTAATTAAACCCATCGCAACACCGCTTACATGCTTTTGAATTGGAACACCAGCATCCATTAATGCTAATGAACCAGCGCAAACTGTAGCCATTGAAGATGAACCATTGCTTTCCAAAATATCACTCACAATACGTACTGTATAAGGATAGTCTTTCCCTGGCATCATCTGCTTTAAGCTGCGCATAGCAAGGTTACCGTGTCCAACTTCTCTCCTTCCAACGCCACGCATCATCTTTACTTCACCAGTTGAGAATGGAGGAAAATTATAATGCAAAATGAATTTAGAATAGTCGGACTTTGCAGCACTTTCTATCAGCAACTCATCTAAACCAGTTCCAAAGGTAACAGTCGTAAGTGATTGAGTTTCACCTCTTGTGAACAACGCAGAGCCATGCGGAGTTGGTAAAGGTTCAACTTCCATTTCTAGACCTCTTACATCTGCTAACCCACGTCCGTCTAAGCGGATTCTATCATCGATAATCATGCTTCTTACTACTTCCCACTGAAGATCATCGTAGTAATTTTTTGCATGTCTTTTTTGTTTGTCAGTAAGTTCTACTTCTGAGCCTTCTGCCATATGCGTTAATACTTCTTCTTTCAAAGCTGCATATGCATCGCTGCGATCATGCTTTGCACTACCGCTTCTTGCGATTTTATAAACCTTATCTTTTGCGTACTGGTATACTTTCTGCTTGATTTCCTCATCAAGATCTGGCTTTTTATAATCTCTTTTGCCCTGTACTCCTACCTTCTCTCTTAATTCTGCCTGTGCTCTAATTTGAATTCTTATTGCTTCATGCGCAACCTGTAAAGCTTCAATTAGATCTTCTTCAGAACATTCCTTTGCCTCACCTTCAACCATCATCAGGTTCCTTTCAGTAGCAGCAATTATAAACTCATAATCAGCTTCAGCTAACTCTGATCTAGTAGGATTTATTACCAGTTTTCCATTTACTTTAGCAACCCTTGCTTCACTCAACATTTCTTTGATAGGAATATCTGAAACTGCTAAAGCCGAAGAAGCTGCTAAACAAGCTAACGAGTCTGGCATTATTTCGGGGTCACTTGAAATAAGAGATATAAGTACCTGTACGTCACATACATAATCATCAGGAAACAATGGACGAAGAGCTCTATCTATTAAACGGCTGGTCAATATTTCGTAATCATTTAGACGAGCTTCTCTCTTAAAGAACGAACCGGGGATACGACCTGCAGATGCAAATTTTTCCTGGTAATCTACAGATAGAGGAAAGAAATCCTGCCCTTCCCTTGGCTCTTGATTTGCCACTACTGTAGCTAATAATATGCAATTACCTTGTTGAACAGTAACAGCGCCGTCTGCCTGTCGTGCAACTTTCCCGGTTCCAATAATAACCTCGCGGCCACCGCCAAGGTCAAAAGTTATATTTTTTGGTTGTGATAACATCTTAAATTTTTTATGCCCAAAGCCGGGCGAATACTTGTAAGAAGAAACTTTTAGAACTATCCTGGTCTCAAAAGTCGTGCGAATTCATGCACTATAAAAAAAACTAATTCCCAACTGTTCTTAAGTTCAGTTGGGAATAGTGAATATCATTTGAGAAGAATTATTTTCTTAAACCTAATCTTTCTATCAGCGCACGGTAACCTTGAAGGTTGTGTCTTTGAAGATAGAGTAGCAAGCTTTTACGCTTACCAACAAGTTGCATCAACCCTCTGTGAGTTGAGAAATCTTTTTTGTTAGCCTGCAAATGTTTAGATATTTGGCTGATACGCTCAGTTAGTAAGGCAATTTGCCCTTCTATTGAACCGGTGTTTGTAGCTGATCCACCGAAGTCTGCAAAAACGCTTGTTATTTTTTCTGTTGTTAACGACATCTCGAAATTTTTAATGACACCAATTAGTTTACATCTTTTTTATCGGGTGCAAAAGTATGGATAATAATGTAAAAGGCTTAACAAAGACAAAGAAAAATTTGATTGCATATGCTAAAAATAATAATAAAGAGATTTGTCTCAAGAATATGGCGCGGACACGATTTTTCCACCTGACTATTTATTGGTTACTTAGCCGCCTGTAATCATGAATAAAAAACGCATCACTTTTACTGTAACAAACGACCTTGTTTACGATCAGAGGATGCAACGTATATGCAGTTCTTTACAAAAAGCGGGATATAAAGTAACACTGGTAGGAAG
>DASVST010000624.1:0-4931 GCA_036387965.1 Segetibacter sp.
AGTGGGCATGTAGAAAATCATCGCTGCAAAAATCACATAGTACAAAGTATCGGCGTCAGTTACCTGAGGTACATAAAACAAAACCAATCCATAAAGAATATGCAATATGCCATACAACTTTTCAGCATTCATCCATTTATCGGCGATGATTCCTGTTATAGCCGGCATAAAAAGCGACGAAAGTGCAAGTGTAGAAAATATGGCACCAAACTGAGCACCCGTACCCATTCCTGTTGTAAAGAAATAGGTGGCTATTGTAATCAGCCAGGCTCCCCACACAAAAAATTGAAGGAAACTCATGACGGTCAGTCTGAACTTAATATTCATATCTCTGTTAGTTTAGAAAGGGAAGATAAAAAGTTTTACCCGAGATAGAACATCTTTATCGTTTTTGCCTCAATATCATCTTAACAATACAATTTGGTCTACACTTCAGCTTATTTAAAAAAATGCATCATCTTTATTAAAGTATTTTCTGATTATAAATCACGTGTTTTTGAAAAAGTTTACTCTCCGGATATTTCTTCTCTTGCTGTCAGTTCTCTTCAACGCTTTTGTTTTTTCGCAAGGCGTACAGAAGGTTGATCGTTGTGGAAGTAATCTATGGCTACAGCAAATGATTCAAACATTCCCTGAATATAAACTTCACTATGAGATCAATGAAAGAAAATTAGGACAAGCAATCACTCAAAGAAAAGCACGAGAGAGCAATACTTCAAACGCAAGAACAGCAGCGATCATCACCATACCGGTCGTGTTTCATATTGTTACCAATAACCAGACTCTTGTTTCTGATGCAATGATCCAGGCACAGTTAGACACTCTTAATAAAGATTGGGCGGGGCTTAATGCAGACTCTGCAAAATTACCACCAGCCTTTAAACCTCTCTTCGGCAAAAGCAATATTCGATTTTGTCTTGCAAGGCGAACACCAGATAATCAACCTACTAATGGCATAAACCGCGTAAGTTTTGATACCAGATCAGACGGAAGCATAGGAGACCCGGTTAAATACACAGCTAAAGGTGGAGCGGATGCATGGGATCCACTCCGGTTTGTAAACATCTGGGTGGTTCGGTTTACAGATGCTAATAACTTAGGCTATGCAACCTACCCCCTTGGAACACCTGAAAATTCATCTATAAATTACCCCGTGGGAGACCAGGGAGTAGTTGTTGCTACCGGAACATTACCCGGCGGCAATGCCGCCCCTTACAATTTAGGACGAACACTCACCCATGAAATGGGTCACTACTTTTGGTTAAGACATATCAATGGTGATACAAATTGTGGCAACGATTTTCCCAACACACCCGGCATTGATGATACTCCTGCGCAGAGCGATTTAACAGGCGGATGTCCTTCGGGAATTGTTGCTTCAGGTTGTGCGGCTTCCATGAATCCTCCCGGTAGATTGTACCAAAATTATATGGATTATACCGACGATGCATGTATGTCTTTGTTCACGAAAGGACAGAACATTCGATCAGAACAAGCCTTAGATTTATATCGCCCAACACTCAAAAATTCCGACGGTTGCACTCCTGTTACTCTTCCCAATCGCGACATTAAACCTGTTGCATTTGTTGAACCGCTAACATCAATATGTGACCCTAATAATGTTAAACCTGTTATACGGGTAATCAACCAGGGAACAGACACAATTAAATCTTTAAGTATCAGTTATACGATCAACAATGTTGCACCGGTAACCATCAACTTTAATACAAGTATTAACTTAGGGCAGACGGCGAATTTTACATTGAACACCTCTAATCTTAACCTCGGTAACAACATCATAAAACTATACACATCACAGCCAAACGGCTTAGCAGATCAGCTTCCGGCAAACGATACCATCAGTTATATCATCAAGGTACTAACACCCATTAGTGCACCCTTCACAGAAGGATTCGAAACTCCTATTTTCCCTCCAAATGAGTGGGACATAACACAACAACCTGTTGATGGTTTAACATGGAAAAGAACAACCCTTGCCGGAAGAAATAGCATCGCATCTGCTTACATGGATAACTTTGATTATGCAGCAAACAACAGGATAGACAACTTAATTACTCCACTGATAAATTACAGCGGCGCAGATTCTGTTTTCTTTAAGTTTGATATAGCAGCAGCTACGTATTCTTTTCCCGGAAGCACTGCCGCTCCCTTAGATACCTTAGAAGTTTTAGTTACTACAGATTGTGGAAGAACCTTTTCAAGTATCTATAAAAAATGGGGCTACGAGCTGCAGACAACCGGCAACCCAAATACTCAAAACCCGAAAGAATTTTTTCCTAACAATTTTCAATGGAGAACAGATTCTATCAACGTAACAACGCTAATTGGCTCAGCTAATAGTGTAAGGTTTGCTTTTAGAAACACAACAAATTTCGAAAACAATATTTTCATCGACAATGTAAACTTTAGAACCAAGGTGTTGCCTGCAAGGCTTAAAGAAACCGGCTTCTTAATAAACCCTTCCCCTTTTACGAATACCTTTGCTATTCAAAGCTATAATGTTACAGATTTAAAGGCATATGCTGTTTTTAGCTCAGTTGGTCAACTTATTAAATCTAAAACCTTCACCGGTCGTGCAGAAAATTTTATAGAAGTTAACATGCAAAATCAACCTGCAGGTGTTTATGTAGTAAAATTGATTTACAGCAACAGAACCGTTTCTCAAAAGGTTATTAAGCTTAACTAACAAAGTCATAAAGTTGGCTCCGTCATCTATACGGCTAAATCATCAACTATTTCTATTGTAGCTTTGCAATATTAGGAGAATGATTATGTTACCGGCTTTTGTAACCCTATTTAACATCGTTGCGTCGCACACTTGTACTCCATCACTTCATTGAACAAAAAAGATGCTGCAGTTGAAAGAATCTATCGAAGAAATTGTTGAACAGGTTATCGACAAAGATTTAAAAAGCATAGGAAGAAAGATCCTCGAACAACAAAGGTTAACGCCTGATGAAGGAGTAATACTATTTGAAAAAAGTTCACTTTCATATGTAGGTGCATTAGCCAATTGGGTACGTGAAGCGAAGCATGGTCATAAAACATATTTCAACAGAAACTTTCATATAGAGCCTACAAACGTTTGTGTCTTCTCCTGCAAGTTCTGCTCGTACTCAAAATTATATGCGCATAAAGAAGAAGGTTGGGAACTAACCATCGACCAGATGCTGAACATCGTTAAAAAGTACGATGGTCAACCTGTTACCGAAGTTCATATTGTCGGCGGTGTTCATCCAAAAATGAACCTTGCTTTTTTTATTGAACTCATTCAAAACATCAAAGCTTACAGACCCGACATTCACATTAAAGGCTTCACTCCTGTTGAGCTTGATTACATGTTTCGTAAAGCAAAACTTACTGTCGAAGAAGGAATGAAACTTTTGCATGAAGCCGGCTTGCAATCGCTACCCGGCGGTGGCGCAGAAATATTCCATCCGGAAATAAGACAACAGATCTGCGACGATAAAGTGAAGGCTGAAGGTTGGTTACACATTCACAAAGCTGCACACGGGTTAGGCATGCACAGCAATGCAACTATGCTATACGGACACATAGAAAAGTACTGGCATCGCATAGACCATATGGACAGGTTAAGGCAACTACAGGATGAAACAAGCGGCTTTAATACTTTCATTCCCCTCAAGTTCAGGAACCACGATAACGAGATGAGCCACATACCTGAAAGCTCAGTTGTAGAAGATATGAAGATGTATGCTGTTGCAAGATTGTACTTAGATAACTTTCCTCATCTTAAAGCATATTGGCCAATGCTGGGCAGGCAAAATGCACAGTTAACTTTATCCTTTGGTGTAAACGACATTGATGGAACCATTGATGATACAACTAAAATTTACGCAATGGCAGGAAGCGAAGAACAAAACCCTGCAATGACAACCACAGAACTTGTAAACCTTATTAAACAAGTGAGAAGAGAACCGGTGGAAAGAGATACACTTTATAACGAGATCACAAACTACTCAAACATCGATCTTAAAGAAGCTGATCCCGCATTAAATTAGTTGACAATAGCTCTTACTGTATAACCTTTTTGTTTGAGTAAACTAATCACACCTTGTTCTCCACCAAGATGTCCCGCTCCTACCGCGTACAACGTAGACTTCTGCTTTGATATAGCTTCAAACTGGTCAGCCCATCTTTTATTCCGGTCGTATAATAGCAAGTCGAGGTAACTTCCAACACCGGCTTCTTCCTTTGTACTTAATTCGTGCAAGAGTTCAATGTCCTGTACTTTGTATGCTTTTATCAACTCTTCAAGCGCAGCTTTATATTTTTCTATATTATTGATGCTGTTAACCAATTCCCTTGCCTGTTCTTCGTAAGGAATGCTATCAAGAACGCTTGTTTGAAATGCCATTGTTTCTAATCCCTTCGTTTCTTTTTTATGCCTGGCTGCTTCCTCGATTACCCTTATATCTATGCCATTCTTCTTCTCACAATCTAAAAATAATTCATACAACGAAGAAGCTAACATCATTGGCTGTTGCCGTTCTAAAACAGAGAATGGCAATCCCGGCTGATTGTGCTCGAAGAACGATCTTACAATTTTGTAATCTTCTTCAGGTAACACATCTGCCAAGGTCTTATCATTTTTCATATTCAGTTCAAACACTCCGTTAAGCAGCTCGCTCATATTATCCATATCAACTTCCAGGTAGATTTGCGATACTTTCTTAATAATTGCTTTTGTATTTGAGCTCAGAATTGCTTCATCTGCACACATGAGGTGCATTGTCCCCAAAAAATAACTTGGCTGCGGAAGAGTGTTCCCACTTACTTCCCAGAGCAAACTTTTACTATTTGCAGCAGTTTGAAAAACCTGCTTTTCCCGGCAGGAAAATAGGAATGCAATGCCTAAGAATGATAATAATCCATGCTTGGTAACCCTC
>DASVST010000625.1:0-4457 GCA_036387965.1 Segetibacter sp.
CAATTACGGTAAAAGTAAATACCTGGCAGAAATGGAAGTATGGAGAGGCGTTGGCGAAGGACTAAATGCAGTGATAGTTAATCCTGTGATCATACTTGGTGAAGGAGACTGGACAAAAGGATCTTCCGGAATATTTAAGACAGCTTTCAATGAGTTCCCGTGGTATACTGATGGAGTAACCGGTTTTGTTGATGTACAGGACGTAGTAAAAGCAATGATAGAATTGATGGATAGTGATGTTAGCTCTGAACGGTTTATTTTAAATGAAGGAAACTATTCTTACAAGCATATCTTTTCGACAATGGCGAGATATTTCAATAAGAAACCTCCGCATAAAAAAGCTACAAAAATTATGTCGCAGGTTGTATGGAGAATAGAAGCTATCAAGGGACTTATATCGGGCAAAAAACCATTGTTGACAAGAGAAACTGCTGCATCAGCGCAAGCTATTGTTCATTTCAGTAATAAAAAGCTATTGAAATTTTTACCTTCTTTCACGTATACACCAATCGAAGAAACTATTAAAAGAGTTTGTAAAGAATTAAGTCCCTATCCTGCAAATACACCTTAATTACTTTCCTTTAAGCATCGCCCACATTTCAGGGATTCTCTTTATCCAAACCATCTCTCTTTTTTTACTTACTACTTCAATTGCAGGAGTTCCCCAATAGGTCTTATTTCCTTCAATAGAACTCACTACACCACTTTGCCCCATAACGGTAGCACCTGTTTCTATAGTGATTGTTTTATTTACGCCAACCTGTCCCCATAATGTTACACCGTCTTCTATAACGGTTCCTCCTGCAATTCCAACCTGTGCTGCAAACAAACAATTGTTGCCTACAATTACGTCATGACCTACATGCACCAGGTTATCCAACTTTGTACCACGACCTATTTTTGTTTCGGCAGTTACTCCTCTATCTATTGTACAACCTGCGCCAACTTCTACATCATCTTCGATAACAACATGCCCGCAACTTTGCATTTTCTTATACCAAACATCCCGATTTTTTTTCGTGTTATAATAGTAAGCATCGCCACCAATAACACTCGACGATTGTATTACTACATTGTTACCGATGATTGAATAATCATGAATAGAAGCATTGGGATGTATGATGCAGTTGTTACCGATCCTAACATGATTACCTATAAAAACATTGGGCATTATTACTGTTCCTTCACCAATCTTTGAAGTATCACTTATAGCTTTTTCAGCAGGCAGAAAAGGGCGATAATTATTTACAATTTTAAGATATGCTTCAAAAGGATCATCAACGACAAGCAAAGCTTTTCCTTCCGGTATATTTACTTCTCTTGTATTAATGATGATAAAGCTTGCTGCGCTTTCTAAACATTTATTATAATACTTTGGATGATCTACAAACACAAGATCTCCTTCTTCTACTCTGTGAATTTCGTTGATGCCAATTGCCTGTAAATTGTCGTCACCTATCACTTCTGCATCAATAATTTCACTAATAGTTTTTAATCTAACAGGGGCAGGAAATTTCATAACATGTTATTTAATCAAAGGTATGTTTAGCTGTTGTATAAAATCAAGAGTAGATAATTACTGTTTACGTGAACAACCCCGATAAAAAGCTAAAGAATAAAATTTTTTTGAAAAATATTATTGATGTGAAATGAGTAGTGTAAATCATAAAAGCTTGCCGTAATCTTATAGATTTCCATTCTTAAAAATTGAAAACAACTTTTACATACTTGTTGCTGAACGCCTTTATTCATGCATGTTTCACCGGTTCACAATTATTTTTTATCGATTGAATAATAGTGTTTGCAACGCGTACTTTTTTCTTTTTTGTTTTGATAAATATTCCTCTTATTAACAAGACGAAATAAAATTGTGCATAAAAATGTTGAAGAAATTTTTTGTGTTAGAAAAAAGTATTTTTAATATTGTGTAGAGAAATTTATTTCTCATTACTTACTAACCCATCCATATATTAAAGCCCGGAAATTTGCCGGGCTTTTTTATTTATGCATCGCTACTTTATCATCTATAAACCCTACTTAGTTCTATCGCAATTCTCACCAGTAGATGGCAAGAAAACATTGAGTGATTTTTTTTCTGTACCTAAAGATGTGTATCCTGTTGGCAGGTTAGATTATGATAGTGAAGGTTTGCTTATCCTTACTAATGATACAAGCATCAATCATCAACTACTAAATCCAAAACATAAACACGAGAGAGAATATTGGGTGCAGGTTGAAGGTGATATAACAAGTGAAGCAATAGATAAATTGGCAGCAGGGGTTATTATTTCTATAGATGGAAAATCACATCTTACTAAACCTTGCAACGCAACAGTCTTAACGAACGAAATCAATGTTCCAGAGAGGCATCCTCCAATTCGTTATAGAAAAAATATATCAACAACATGGATCAGTCTGGTACTTACAGAAGGTAAGAACAGGCAGGTAAGAAGAATGACTGCAAGTGTCGGTTTTCCAACTTTACGATTAATTAGAATGCGGATAGAAAATGTTTCTTTACGAGAAATAAAACCCGGAGAAATGAAAGAACTTTCGAAGGATGTGTTGTATCAAAGTTTGTTCAATAAAAAAAGCTCCACTTGAATGGAGCCCTTAATTAAGATTCTATAATATGTTTCTAACTTTCTAAAATATCCCAAACTTCTCTTCCTCTTAAAAGCTTATCAAGATCACCTTCTCCTTTTGTTGCTATAGCTTCATCAATCTGCATTTGCATCACATCTTCATAACATGCTCTTTCTGTTTCATAGAACACACCAAAGGGTCTTGGAAAATGTTCAATGCCTTGGATAGGATCATCAAACATTCTTACTAAAATCTGTGCTTTATAAAAATCTTTTTCATCATGTATCCATAAATCATCTGTGCTTGCTCCATTTTCGAGATCAACTATAACAGGTCTTAATCCATCTATCTTAATTCCTTTATTCTGCGTAGCACCAAAAACTAATGGCTTGCCTTGTTCTAAAAACAATACCTCGTTTGCTTTGGAAGATTTCTCTGTAAAAACTTCGAAAGCGCCATCATTAAAAATGTTGCAGTTCTGGTATATTTCCAACAATGATGTTCCTTTATGTTGATGACTTCTGCTAAGCATTGCCTGCAAATGTTTAGGATCTCTATCCATGCTTCTTGCAACGAATGTTGCATCAGCACCCATCGCCAATGCTAATGGATTATACGGATGATCAATGCTACCAAAAGGTGTACTCTTTGTTACTTTCTTAGGCTCACTGGTTGGAGAATATTGTCCTTTGGTTAATCCGTAAATCTGGTTATTGAACAATAAAATATTTACATCAAAATTTCTGCGAAGCAAATGCATTGTATGGTTACCACCAATGCTTAAGCTATCCCCATCGCCTGTCACAATCCACACACTTAGTTCTGGTCTGCTTGCCTTTAATCCACTTGCAATAGAAGTAGCGCGACCATGAATACTATGCATACCATACGTGTTCATGTAATAAGGAAAACGGCTACTGCAGCCGATACCACTTATGATTACAATATCTTCTTTAGGCACGCCAATGCCGGGCATTATTTTCTGAACCTGTGCTAATATCGAGTAATCACCACAACCGGGGCACCACCTTACTTCCTGGTCTGTTGCAAAATCTTTTGCGGTTAATGCGGGTTTAACTTGTTCAACAATTGTTTCCATTCTGTATTTATTAAGAGGCGTAAAGGTCATCAAAATAAACAATAACATATATGATTTTGCACATCTTTAGGACTCTCAGTCGCTGAAAAGCATCTCTTCTCCCTCAATTCTCGTCAGTATGTATACCTCTAAAATATTTCACTAACATGAAATCAACCCTTACAAGAACAGGAGTGGCATTTTTTGCTACCATCCTTTTCCTACAAAGCTGTGTTAAGCACAACGAGGTTGAGCCGCAGCCTCAGCCAAATGCAAACTACTACTCCGCTGCTGTAGCAGTAGAATGGATGGATGTTACAAGGCAGATCGTAAAATCCGAAGGAAAAAACCCACCCCAGGCTTCCCGTATTTATGCCTATGCCGGTATTGCTGTTTACGAAAGTGTATACCCGGGATTAAGTGGTAACAGGTCTGTTGCTGAACAAATTCCGGGATTCAATAATCTTCCTAAACTCAACATGTTTGGGGAGTTAGATTTCCCTGCAGTGGTAAATGAAGCTATGTACCAGGTGAGCCTTAAAATAGCCGGGCAACTAAAACAGGAAAATGAAATTTTAATAAAGGCTTTGCATGAGAAATATTTTAATGAAAGATTAAAAGCTGTACCGTTAGAAATTTTAGAAAGTTCAACAGAGTTTGGAAAAATGTTGGCTATTGCTATCACCAGCAGGGCTGATAATGATAACTTTTCTGCTACGCGAAGTTTAGCTTACACGGTTCCTGACTGGAACAATAATGCTGGTTACTGGGCGCCGACAGACAATGTGAATGT
>DASVST010000626.1:0-4761 GCA_036387965.1 Segetibacter sp.
CATTTGCAGTATACTCTTTAATCTCACGCATAACTTCTATTAAGGCACTATCCGTCGCATCAGCTCTTATGCCACTGCTAAATGTAAAAGCGCCAGTATATTTATCACCGGAGAAGCTGCTACTTGCTCCATATGTCCAACCTTTATCTTCGCGAAGGTTAAGGTTGATACGGCTATTGAACGCACCACCTAAATTGTAATTGGCTAATGTTGCACGATAGAATTCTCCTGTTGCGTCATATTTGAGGTTTGTAAGATTACCTACCCGGAATTCTGTTTGAGCAGACTTTGGAACATCAACCAGGTAAATTTTCGTTTTTTCTACTTTCGGTGCTGGTGCTACTGTTGGTAGTTTAAACGACTTCTTAGGAAGCTTATTTAAAAACGCAAGTTTTGGTAAAATCTCGCTCTCTTTAATATCACCAACTACAACTACACGTGCATCTTCTGACGAAATGTAGTTATCATAATAGTTTTGAAGATCATTTATATTGATATTCTTAATGGTTTCTGGTGTGCCATTTGCCGGAATACCAAAAAGGTGATTGCTACCATAGTTCAACTTATCATACACATTACTTGCAACTACAGTAGGTTGTGTTTTGCTGTTAACCAAAGCCTGGTTTAGTTGCCTTTTAACTCTTTCATAATTTGCAGGGTTAAACTTTGGACGAAGCATTCTCTCTTCCAGCAGCTCCAATGTTCTATCAAGATTCTTCCTTAAAGACTGAACGCTGAAAACAATCGCATCATCTGTATTACTCACGTTGATTGAGCTTCCAAGCTTTTCAAGTTCCTGGTTGAATTGTTCGCTTGTGAAGTTCTGTGTATCATCATTCATCATTGTTGCAAACAGGTTTGTTAGACCTACTTCTGATACGTCAGCAGCTTCTATCAATCTTCCGCCTTTTAACGCAACACGCAATGTAACTACTGGTACTTCATTGTTCTCGGTGCCAATTACCTGGATTCCGTTCGTCAAAGGCTTTTTCCAGAAAGCAGGAATTTTAACCACAGGATTTGGTCCGCTGCCCGGTACTTTCTTACGGTCAAAGTTATCTTTTGCCTTAACGTATTTTAATCCGGCATAACCATAATCAGGTAACTTGTAACCGGTAGTGTCAAGTGTATAATTATCTGCTGCCGCAATTTGGTCTTCTGTACCTTTCGTTACAACACTTACAACCAACCGGTTTTTATTTTTGATATATTGATTATAAACCCGCATCACATCTTCCTTTGTAAGCTTATTGTATAATGCAAGTTGATCCGTTATTTTGTTAGGATTTCCCGTATACGTTTGAAATGCAGCTAACAGGTTTACTTTACCGTTTACGCTTGCCAGACTATTTATAGCCTGTGCTTCATATCTCGTTTTAAAAGTTTCCACATCCTCATTTGTAACACCCTTTTTTTCAAATTCAACCAAAGCTTCATTTACAAGCTTCTCCATTTCTGCAAGTGGCTTACCTTGGAAAGGCGTTACTGAAATATAAAATTCTCCGGCTAATTCAGACAACGAGCTGAATGCACTTGCTGATGAGGCTTTTTGATTTTTCACCATGGTTTGGTATAGAACTGAACTTCGACCTTGGCCAAGTACAGTTGCAAGGCATGCCAATGCTGCCATATCAGGATGATAATTTGCTACTGTAGGATAAACAATACTGAGTCTTGGCGTACGTGCATAATTATCAACGTAACTAACATACCGGTTCTTTTCTAAAACGACAGGAGCAACTTTTGTTGGTGTTACTTCTGGTCCGCGAGGTATAGAACCAAAATACTTTTCTGCCAATCTTACTACTTCTTTAGCGGTAACATCACCACCAACGGTAAGTGTCGCATTATTAGGACCATACCAACGTAAGAAGAAATTCTTAAGATCATTTACATTACTACGATTTAAGTCCTCGAGATAACCAATTACCGACCATGAGTAAGGATGTCCATAGGGATACAAGTTCCTGCTTGTTACTTCTCCCTGTAATCCATATGGCACATTATCAACTCTTTGACCACGCTCATTCTTTACTGTTGAACGTTGAATTTCAAACTTCTTTTGCGTAACGGCATCCAATAAAAATCCCATACGGTCTGCCTCAAGCCACAGCATTTTTTCAAGCTGGTTGCTTGGAACCGTTTCATAGTAATTGGTTCTGTCCTGATTTGTACTTCCGTTTAGGGTACCACCTGATTCAGTAATTAATTTAAAGTGTTGTTCATCGGCAACGTTATCAGATCCCTGGAACATCATGTGCTCAAAAAAATGCGCAAAACCACTTTTGCCAATTTCTTCACGGGCAGAACCTACGTGGTATGTAACATCAACGTGAACGAGGGGGTCCGAACGATCTTCGTGAACAACTACAGTAAGCCCGTTGGGCAAAACATATTTTTCGTAGGGAATAACAATTTCATTCCCCTTCTTAGTCACTTTCTCGACCAGCTTAGCCTGCGAAAAAATACTGCCCGGAGCTATAAAGGCAGCAAGAAGGAGTGAACATCCAAGTTTTTTCAACATAATATCATTTTTATTTTGAGGGTAGGCAATTTACAAAATTTGTCAGAACAAATTTTTTCTATTCGGTGAAACAAGGGTATCCATCCCTCATCAATGCTTTTAATCAACAAATGGTAGTTTTGCACTTCTCAAATTATAATATGCAGAAACTCGAAAACTATATAAAGGGAGAATGGGTGACAGGTGATGGTGAAGGTCAAACACTTTTTAATGCCGTTAATGGTGATGTTATTGCAACTGCCACAACTAAGGGTCTTGATTTTAAAGGTATGCTTGAATATGGTCGGTCTGTTGGCGGTCCCACACTCAGAAAGATGACTTTTCATGAAAGAGGTAGGATGCTTCGTGCTTTGGCTTTGCACCTTTTAGAACATAAGGAGAAATTTTACCAGGTAAGTTATAAAACCGGCGCAACACGCCTTGATAGCTGGATTGATATTGAGGGAGGTGTAGGTAATTTATTTGCAAATGCATCACTCAGGCGCAAGTTTCCTAATGAGACTTTTTGTTTAGATGGGGAAAGCCACAACCTAAGTAAAGGCGGCACCTTTATGGGGCAACATATTTTAGTGCCTAAGGAAGGTATTGCGGTGCACATCAACGCATATAACTTTCCTATTTGGGGGATGCTTGAAAAAATAGCTGTTAACTTACTTGCAGGTGTTCCTGCCATTGTTAAGCCAGCATCTATTACAAGTTTTCTAACCGAAGTTGTTGTAAAAGAGATTGATGCTTCAGGCATTTTGCCAAAGGGGGCATTACAACTTATTTGTGGCAGTGCCGGTGATTTACTCGACCATACAACTTCCCAGGATGTTATCACTTTTACAGGATCTGCATCTACGGCAATGATGCTGAAGTCACAAAAACATATCCTTGAAGAAAACGTGCCTTTCAATACAGAAGCAGATAGTCTAAACTGTATTGTTTTAGGAACTGATGTAACACCCGAAATGCCGGAGTGGGATATTTTCATCAAAGAAGTAAGAAAGGAAATGACAGTGAAGGCAGGGCAAAAATGTACTGCGATAAGAAGAATATTTGTTCCTGAAAATAAGCTTGAGGATGTACATATTTCTTTAGGAAAAGCACTAAGTCAAACAACTATTGGTAATCCTGAAAATGAAAAAGTTAGAATGGGTGCCCTGGCAGCAAAAAGCCAGGTTGAGGATGTAAAGAAGCATGTGCACGAACTGCTTAAAACATCAAGATTGATATACGGTGATATGGAGGAGATTAATCTAATTGATGCTAATAAAGATAAAGGCGCCTTTTTATCACCATTATTGTTGCTTAACGAAAACCCTTTTGAAAGTGAAGCAGTGCATACCATAGAAGCTTTCGGACCTGTAAGCACCTTAATGCCATACAATACAATTGATGATGCTATTGTTCTTGCAAAAAAAGGAAAAGGATCTTTGGTGAGTTCTATAGTTACTGCTGATAATAAGATTGCAAAAGAATATGTTCTTGGTGCATCAACACATCATGGAAGATTACTTGTGTTAAATAACGAATGTGCAAAAGAAAGTACAGGCCATGGAAGCCCGTTGCCATTGCTTGTGCATGGTGGGCCAGGACGTGCTGGCGGGGGAGAAGAGATGGGAGGTGTTAGGGGTGTAAAACATTATATGCAGCGTGTTGCACTGCAAGGCTCACCTTCAATGCTAGCTTCAATCACTAATGTGTACCAGCCGGGTGCAAAACAAACTGAGGATGATAAACATCCTTTTAGAAAACATTTTGAAGAATTGAACATTGGTGATACACTTGTAACTGCAAAGCGTACAATAACGGAGGCAGACATTGTGAATTTCGCAAACATAAGCTGGGATCACTTTTATGCGCACACAGATCATACATCTTTAGAAGGAACTTTATTTGAAAAACCTGTTGCTCATGGATATTTCATAATGAGCGCTGCCGCAGGATTATTTGTTGATGCAAAGAAAGGTCCTGTATTACTTAACTATGGAATTGATGAACTTCGTTTTACAAAACCTGTTTATGCAGGCAGCACAATTGGTGTAAGGCTAACAGTGAAGGAGAAGATTGACCAGGAGAAAAAAGAAACTGACGAAGTAGCTAAAGGGATAGTAAAATGGTATGTAGAAGTATATGATGAAACCAATGAAACAGTAGCTATCTCTACTATTCTAACGATGGTTAAAAAATTAGCCTAAGAGATAAAGAGGTGTAAAAGAGAGAGATTAATGAAGAATGGTTGTGCCAGCATT